>JAYUMN010000527.1:0-4460 GCA_043762595.1 Frankiales bacterium | reverse complement strand
TGCCGGTGCGGGCCTGACCGATCAGATCGTGGCCGGCGAGGGCGATCGGCAGGGTCATCGTCTGGATGGCGAACGGGGTCGTGATGCCGACCGCGGCGTGCGCGGCCACTGTCTCGGGACGGGCGCCGATGGCAGCGAAACCGTTCGGCTGGTCGGTGGGTTGGGCGTCGATCGGCCCGGCGTCGCTCTGGTCGGTGGTCAGGGGAGTGCCTCTCGCTCTACGCGCTGACCACAGCAGGAGCGGGCTCGCAGCGGTCGCGGTCCCTCGCGGGAGGGCGTCCGGCGCGCCGGGGGAGGGGCGGTCCGCGCACACGTACGGAACGGCGTCTACCGGCCCGTCAAGAGCAAGCCTACCGGTCGGGAGCGCCCGTAGGCTGCACGACATGACCGTCCGTCTCGACGTCGCGACCGTCGACCTGCTCGGTGTCCTCGCCTATGGCGAGCTGACGGCCTTCGAGCGACTTGCGAGCGACGCCCAGTTGGCGCCCTCGGTGGCCGACAAGGTCGCGCTCGCCACCATGGCCGCAGCTGAGTTCGGGCACTTCAAGCAGCTCAGAGATCATCTGAACGAGGCCGGGGTCGACGCGGAGTCCGCGATGCGGCCGTTCATCGCGACCTTCGACGCCTTCCACGACTCGACCACCCCGAGCGACTGGCTCGAGGGCCTGATCAAGGCCTACGTCGGGGACGGGCTGGCCACTGACTTCTACCGGGAGGTCTCGGCGTACATCACCGACGCTGACACGCGCGCCCTCGTGTTGGAGGTGCTCAGTGATGCCGGGCAGGCCTCGTTTGTCGTGACCCGGGTCAACGAGGCGATCGCGGCCGAGCCGTCGGTCGCTGGCCGGCTTGCGCTGTGGGCCCGCCGGTTGGTCGGGGAGGCGCTGATCCAGGCTCAGCAGGTCGCCGTCGAGCATGACGCTCTGCTCGGCCTGCTCGTCGGCAGCGGTGACCTGGCCGGCATCACCCGTCTGCTCACCAAACTGACCGACAGCCACACCGAGCGGATGGCCACGCTCGGCCTGAGCTCGTAGCGGACCATCTCGGTGCAGTTGCGGCCTGGCACCCGGCGCTGGGCTGGGCCCCACCGGCTCGCCGCCCGGCCTTCCTTGGTCAACCCGTACGACTTGTTGATCTTTGTGCAGGTGGCGAGCGTAGGTGGGCTGCCACCCTGCCAAAGATCAACAAGCGGGGCTCTGCTGGAGCGCTGGCCGACCGGTTCCCGACCGGTCGGGAACCGGTCGGGGTGAGCTGATGATCGCGGGCCGGTACGCCCTACCACCTGTTGATCTTTGCGCGGCCGGGGAGCGCAGCGGGGCTGACAGCCAGCCCAAAGATCAACAAACGGATCCTGCTAGAGGTGTGACATGAGCCAGCGGGCTAGTGGGTCAGCGCGCCCGAGCCGCCGAGCCAGAGCTGCGGGGCCCCGAGCCACCGGGGCCGAGCCAGAGTTGCGGGGCCCCGAGCCACCGGGGCCGAGGGCCCCGAGCCATCGGGGCCGAGCCAGAGCTGCGGGGCCCTGAGCTCCAGAGCCAGAGCTGCCGGGCCCTGAGCCAAAGCCACTGAGCTAGAGCTGCCGGGCCCAACATGGCCCGGCTCACCCGAGCGGCTCGGCTTGCCACGGCCCGGCGCCGGCTCGTCTTGCCAGGGTCTGGCTCACCCGAGCGGCTCGGCTTGCCACGGCCCAGCCCGGCTGGCGACCCTCCGGCTGACGCTGCGTGGCTACATTGCGCCGAAACCGACCCGGCGCTGCTCGCTCTCGGCGATCTCGACGTAGGCCAGCTTGTCGGCCGGGACGAGGACCCGCCGGCCTTTTTCGTCGACCAGGGACAGGACCCCGAGGTCGGCCCGGAGCGCCTCGGCCACCGCCTTGACGATGTCGTCGGAGCTCTGCGCGCTCTCCAGGACGAGCTCGCGCGGGGCGTGCTGCACGCCGATCTTGACCTCCACCGAGGGCCTCCGAGTCGTGTTGCTGAGCGGGTCCTTAAGGCTAGCTGCCGGGTCGGGGCGCCGGCCCGTCGTACGCCGAAGGCAGAACGCGCCGGCGTCAGGAGGTGAGCGGGACCCCGGCGATACCGCGCCAGGAGAGGCCGATCAGCAGCTCGACGGCTCGCTCCTTGGGCACGCTGCCCTCGGCGGCGAGCCACCACCGCGCGCCGACCTCGGCCATGCCGGTGAGGCCGACCGCGAGCAGTTGCGCGTCCTTCGGCCCGAACCCGGTGTCGTGGGCGATCGCCTCAGCGATGGCCTCGACGCACTCCATCGTCATCTGCTCGACCCGACCGCGTACGGCGGGGTCGTTGCGCAGGTCGCTCTCGAAGACCAGCCGGAAGGCCTCCCCGTCACCGTCGACGAAGTCGAAGTAGGCGGCGACGCTCGCCGCCACCCGCAGCCGGTTGTCCGTTGTCGAGGCGAGCGCGGCACGGACCCGATCGGTGAGGTCGTTGGCGTGCTCATCGAGCAGCGCCAGGTACAGCTCGAGCTTGCTCGGGAAGTGCTGGTAGAGCACCGGTTTGCTCACCCCGGCCCGCTCGGCGATGTCGTCCATCGCCGCCGCGTGGTAACCGTGCGCGACGAAGACTTCCTGCGCCGCCCCGAGCAGTTGCTTGCGCCTGGCCGGCCGCGGCAGCCGGGTGCCCTTCGCAGGCGCCGGCACACTGGTCACCCGGATGACCTTGCCACATCGACCTGACAGCTCAGGCGTCCTGGCCGGACAACTCCCGCGAGCCGTGCCGGGTTCGCCGTGCATCGGGCACCCGATCGGGGTTGCGCCGCAGGTACTCCTGCTCGAGGGCCTGCATCCGCTCGGTGTGGAAGGCGAGGGCGTCCTCGCTGCCGTGCAGGAACGTGTCGTTGCGGGTCTCGTGCAGGTGCAGCAACTCGCGATCGAGCGCCTCGTCGGTGAGCTGGTGGGCGGGGACGCCGGTCACAACAAGTCCAGCTTCATGGTGCCTCCAGGTCGCGGGGTGGCCACCTAGCCAACACCCCGGCGAGGTGTCCGTCGAGGGTTCAGGGCGCGAGCAGCGGCGCGAACAAGTCCCCGCCGGCCGCGACCCGGGCCAGCACGTCGTCGCTGCTGAAGACCAGATCGTCAGTAGCGCGGCACGTCTCGACCTCGGCCCAGGTGACAGGGGTCGACACGGTGGGCGAGGACTTGGCCCGCAGCGAGTACACGCTGACTGTCGTCTTGGCCGGACTGTTCTGCGACCAGTCGACGAGCACCTTGCCCCCGCGCAGGTCCTTGGCCATCCGGTGCACCACCAGGTCGGGGTGCTCCTGTTCCAGTTGCTGGGCTAGGCGCTTGGTGTAGCCCGAGGTGTCGAGCATCTGCGCACGGGCGTAGAGCTGCAGGCCCTTGCTGCCGCTGGTCTTCGCGAGCGGCGCCAGGCCGGCTGCCTCGATCAGCGGTCGCAGCAGCAGGGCCACCCGGCAGCACTCGACGATGCTCGTGCCCGGTCCGGGATCGAGGTCGAACACGACCAGATCAGATCCCTGGTCGCCGATCCGCCACATCGGCGTGTGCAACTCAAGGGTCGCGAGGTTGGCGACCCAGACCAGCGCGGCCAGGGAATCGACGACCGCGTAGTCGATCGTCTCGCGTGCCTTGATGGAGCCGGGGCTCGCCAGGCGCTCGGTCCGCAGCCATTCCGGCCGGTGCGACGGCGCGTTTTTCTCGAAGAACGAGTGCCCCTGAACCCCGTTCGGCCAGCGTTTGAGGGTCAGTGGCCGGTCAGCCAGGTGCGGCAGCAGCACCGGCGCGATGCGCGTGTAGTAGTCGAGCACCTGGCCTTTGGTGAAGCCGTCTGGATAGAGCACCTTGTCGAGGTTGGACAGCGACAGCTGCCGCCCCCCGACGTCCACGGCAATTCGCTCGCTCACGGCTCCCTCTCAATCAGCGCCGGGTCCAGGTCGTCCCGCAGCCCCTTGTACGACGGGTGCCGCAGCCTGCCCTGGCTCGTCCAGGCGGTGAAGGCGACATCGCAGACGAGCACCGGCTCGACCCAGCGCGCGACGCGGGCATGCTCGGGTGGCACCGCCCCGTCGTACGCCGGGGCAGGGCGCGCCAGCGGGGCGAGCCGCTCGGCCAGCAGGCGCAGTGCCAGGGCGTCGAAGCCAGTGCCCACATGCCCGGCGTACAGCAGGCCACCCTCGCCGTGGACGCCCAGCAGCAGCGAACCGATCGCACCGGTGCGGCCGCGCTCACCGGGCTGCCAGCCGCAGATGACCATGGACTGGCGACGAACGTGCTTGACCTTGATCCAGGCCGTGGAGCGCTTGCCCGGCAGGTAGCGGCTGTCCCGGCGTTTGGCCACGACCCCCTCCAGGGCCTGCGCGCGGGTCGAGGCAAGCAGTTCGGTCCCGTCGCCGAGAAACGCCGGTGGCACCTCGAGGTCGAGCCGTTCGAGCGCCGCGCGCCGCTCGTCGTAGGTCGAGCTCAGCAGCGAGGTGCTGCCCTGATG
>JAYUMN010000526.1:0-2958 GCA_043762595.1 Frankiales bacterium | reverse complement strand
TACCACCGGGGACCGGCCGCCCAAGCCGCCGGCGCGATCCGGGCCAAGACCGGCACGCTCGACGGGGTGAGCGCACTGGCCGGCTTGCTCCGAACGCGCGAGGGCCGGCTGCTCGCCTTCGACCTCGCGGCGGTGGGGGCGCCCTTCGCCGCCACCCGGCAGTTGCAGAGCGCTCTCGACCAGGTGGCCGCCGTCGTTGTTTCGTGCGGCTGTCGGTGACCGGCAGAGTTAGCCTAAGCAGATGGTGAGTCCCATCGACTACGACCTGGCAGTGCGCACCGCGGCCCGGCTCGCGCCCGCCGGGCCCAGGCTCGATTGGACCGAGGCTGCCGAGGTCGTCGCCCAGCTCCGTGAGCTGACGGTCGAGGCCGAGGAGCACGTCCGGGCGTTGACCGGCCTGATCGGCCAGCCCGGACCGGCCACGGTCCTCGATCGGCCGGGGTGGGCCAGCGCCAACGTCGACGGCTTCAAGGTCGTGCTCGCCCCGCTCGCGTCGAAGATGACCCAGGGCGCCGTCGCCGGGGCGGTGACCTCGCGGCTGACCGGCGTCCAGATGGGCACCGTGCTGTCGTGGCTGTCCAGCAAGGTGCTTGGGCAGTACGAAGCATTTCAGCCCGCAGGCCAGGCCGGTCGGCTCATCCTGGTCGCACCCAACATCGTCGAGACCGAGCGGCGTCTTGGCGTCGACCCGCGTGATTTTCGGCTTTGGGTGGCCCTGCACGAGGTGACCCACCGCACTCAGTTCACCGCCGTCCCCTGGCTGCACGACCATGTCCGTGCCGAGGTCCAGGCGCTGCTCAGCGCGGCCTCGCTCGACGACCCGGCTGCGTTGGCCGAGCGCCTGCGCGGCCTGGTGTCCCACCGGCCGCGCGGCGGCTCGCTGCTCGAGCTGCTCCAGACGCCGGAGCAGAAGGTGGTGATGGATCGCGTCACGGCGTTCATGAGCCTGCTGGAGGGCCACGCGGAACACGTCATGGACGGTGTCGGGCCGGCCGTCGTCCCGTCGGTGCAGCAGATCCGCGACCGATTCGACGCCAAGCGGCGAGACCGCGGCGGCCCCATCGAACGGGTGATGCGCAAGCTGCTCGGCCTGGACCTCAAGGCCCTGCAGTACGCCGAGGGCTCGCGGTTCGTCCGGGCGGCAGTCGACGCGGTCGGCATGTCCGGCTTCAACCGGGTCTGGGAGTCGCCGGCGACCCTGCCGACCCTGACCGAGATCCGCGACCCGCTGGCCTGGGTGCGGCGCATGCAGAGCGGGCCGACAGCGGTGTCCGGGACGGCGTGACCGGTCCGCCGGCGGCGACGGCCGCGGTTCGGCTCGGCGTACGACGGGCTCTTGGTGACCTGACTGCCGGTGAGCTCGTCCTGGCGGCCGTCAGCGGGGGCGCCGACTCACTGGCTCTCGCGGCCGCTCTGGCCTTCGAACGGCCGGGCTCTGGCGCGCTCGTCGTCGACCACGGTCTGCAATCAGACAGTGCGTGGGTGACGGCCCGGGCCGCCGACCAGTGCCGGTCCCTCGCCCTGACGACCGAGCGCCTTTCCGGTGATCTCCAGCTGGGGGGCGGGCCGGAGGCGGCTGCCCGGACGCTGCGCTACCGGTTGCTCGGCGAGGCGGCTGACCGTCTCGGCGCCGCTACGGTGCTGCTCGGCCACACCCTTGACGACCAGGCCGAGACGGTGCTGCTGGGCCTGGCCCGGGGCGCCGGAACGCGGTCGCTGGCCGGGATGGCGGCCGGTCGCGGGCGGTGGCGGCGACCGCTGCTCGGCGTGACCCGCGGTCAGACCCGGGCTGCCTGCGCCGAGGCGGGAGTCGAGCCCTGGGACGACCCGCACAACGCCGACCCGTCGTACGCCAGGGTGCGGGTCCGCGGGCAGGCGCTGCCGGCGCTCGAACTCGCCCTCGGTCCGGGGGTGACCCAGGCGTTGGCCCGGACTGCCAGGCAGGCCCGGGAGGACGCCGATGCGCTCGACGCCCTCACCCCCGACACCGATGACGTGACGGTGCTCACTGCCCTGCCCCCGGCGCTGCTGGCCAGGGCGGTCAAGCGGTGGGCCGAGCAGGCCTGCGGCGGGGCGGTGACCGGGGCGCACGTCGAGGCCCTGCGCGCCCTCGTCGAGGCGTGGCACGGACAGGGGCCGGTGGCCTTGCCTGGAGGTATCCAGGCCGGTCGGGAGGGCGGCCGGCTGCGACGGCTACCGTGCGACCGGTGACCTCAGACGTGCCTTGGGAGATCGAGCAGGTCCTCATCTCCGAGCAGGAGATCCGGGCCAAGGTGGCCGAGCTCGCGGCGGAGATCGACGCTGACTATCGCGGCCGCGAGGTGCTTTTGGTCGGGGTGCTCAAGGGTGCCGTCATGATCATGGCGGACCTGGCGAGGGCCTTGCAGACGCCGGTGTCGATGGAGTTCATGGCGGTGAGCTCCTATGGCAGCAGCACCTCCAGCAGCGGCGTCGTACGCATCCTCAAAGACCTCGACCGCGAGATCGAGGGCAAGCACGTGCTCGTCGTTGAGGACGTCATCGACTCCGGGCTGACGCTGTCGTGGTTGCTGCGCAACATGCGCTCCCGTGGACCGGCGTCGGTCGAGGTGTGCGCCCTGCTGCGAAAGCCCGACGCCGCCAAGGTCGATCTCCCGGTGAAGTACGTCGGCTTCGACATCCCGGCGGAGTTCGTCGTCGGCTACGGCCTTGACTACGCCGAGCGCTACCGCGATCTGCCCTTTGTTGGGCTGCTCCGGCCGGAGATCTACGCAGGCTGACCACCGGGCCGGCTGAGTGCGGGCTGAGAGGGCCGGCGCGCGGTGGCGGAACACCGCGATCCGGGGCACCGTTCAGTCCAGTGGCGGCGCCGGACCCCGGTGTACCGTCGTGCTCCCACAAGTCGTCAGGAGGGACGGGGCGCGCAGCCCCGGCTTCGATGAACCTCAAGCGATACGCCCGTGGACCTGCCCTCTACAT
>JAYUMN010000525.1:0-1584 GCA_043762595.1 Frankiales bacterium | reverse complement strand
TTGGCACTCTACCCATGCGAGTGCCAACTCCACAAGCCCGTACGCCGGGCCGACGAAACCGTTAGCTGCGAGCAGCCAGCCCGGTCAAGGCCCGCGGTTGCTCGGCCAGCGTGCCAAGCAACGTCTCGAGCGCCGCGGGGTCCAGGGCCCGACTGTAGAGCCAGCCCTGGCCGACCGGGCAGCGCAGCCGGCGCAGGACCGCCGCCTGATCGGGCTGCTCGATACCTTCTGCCACCGTCTCGAAGCCGAGCGCGTCGCTGATGGCCAGGATGCCTTCGGCTAAGGCCGAACCCTCGCTTGTGTGCAGTGCGTCGACGAACGACTTGTCGATCTTGAGGATGTCGACCGGCATGTGCTGCAAATAGGCCAGCGAGCTGTAGCCGGTCCCGAAGTCGTCGACCGCGACGCGAACGCCGACAGCGCGCAGTTCGCGGAGCCGGCCGACGAGCACATCGTCTGCGCCGGTGGTGGTGAGCAGCACCGATTCGGTGACCTCGAGGACGAGCCGGTGGGGGTCGAGGCCGGTGGATGACAGCGCGGCCAACACGTCCTGGACGAAGTCGGGTTCGGCCAGCTGGCGGACCGAGACGTTGACGGCCATCGACAGCCCCACCAGACCGGGACTGGCGCCGAGATCCCAGTCCACCGCCTGCGCGCAGGCGGTCCGCAGCACCCAGTTGCCGATGTCGAGGATGGCACCGCTCTCCTCGGCCAGCAGCACGAACTCGAGCGGCGGAACAAGACCGCGTTCGGGGTGCTGCCAGCGCACGAGCGCCTCGACTCCGCGCCACCGGCCGCTCTCCAGATCGACCGTCGGCTGGTAGTGCAGGCGGAGCTCGTCGCGCTCCACGGCAACGGCGAGGTCGTGCTTCAACGCGAGGGTCGCCACGATGGAGCTGTGCATCCCCGGTTCGAAGACCCGGGCCTGGGGACCAGTCCGGCGGCCGTCGCGCTTCGCGACGTACATCGAGATGTCGGCGTTGCGCAGCAGCTCGAGACCACTGGTGGCCAGCCCGCCGGCGGGTGGGATGGCGATCCCGATGCTCGCCCGCATGGTGAGGGTGCGGCCGGCGAACTCGAACGGCTCGGCGAGCACGGTCATCAGCCGCTGGGCGAGCTCGCAGGCCTGGACCTCGTCGGCCGGATCTTCGAACAGGACAGCGAACTCATCACCGCCGAACCGGGCGGCCGTGTCACTGGCGCGGATCTCGCCGACGAGGCGCGCCGACACCTCCCGGAGCAGCGCGTCACCCGCGTCATGCCCGAGCGAGTCGTTCACCAGCTTGAACTCGTCGAGGTCGAGGAAGAGCACCGCCAGGCCCGGAGCCACGTCACGCCGGGCCAGCGCATGCTCGAGCCGGTCCAGGAACAGGTCCCGGTTGGCCAACCCGGTCAGACCATCGTGGAAGGCCTGGTGCCGCAAGGACTCCGCCAGCCTGCGCTGCTCGGTCACGTCGCGAACGGTGAGCACGATCCCGCCGACCGCCTCGTCGCCGCGCAGGTCCCGCAGCACGACCTCCACGTCGACCGAGGAGATCCCGCAGGTACGCAGCAAGCGGCCGGACCAGGACGGCAGGTCCGCGC
>JAYUMN010000524.1:0-2249 GCA_043762595.1 Frankiales bacterium | reverse complement strand
AGCCGGTGTGAGCGAACCGCGACGACCCGTTCCCGCGATATGCCAGTCGCTGATTGACCGAAGGCTTGCAGGCCCCGCCGGAACACCTCCGGGTCCCCGCCGATGTCGGGATGATTGGCTCGGACGAACTCCCGGCGGTGTTGCCGGTCGAGCCGGTCCTGCTGGTCAGTGTCGTTCACGGCGCTTCATCGGCGTCGGGCATCAGCACATCACCGATGACCACGTCCACCCGCCTTCCATCGACGGCCCGGGCCACATTCGCCCAGATCTGTGCGGCGATCTCGCTGGCGGGGATCGGCCAACGTGCAACTACATGGACTTCCACCCGATCGGGCAGGACGCGCACCCCGACAACCCGCCGACCAGGCAGGTAGGTAGCGGCCTCACCGGAAATCCCACCGTGCATCGCCACCACACCGGTGCAGGCCAACACAAGCCTGACCACCGCAGCCGGATCGACCTCGACTGGACCGACTTCGACACCCTTGGACCGGTCGACCGGGCTGCCGAGATCGAATGGCCCGCCCGGGGAGCCGGGCGCCCGTTGGATCACTGCACCCTGGCGGGGGCGTTGCTCTTGTCGTCGTCGTCTTCACCGATGTACACGTCATCGACCGTGACGTTGACTTCCACGACCTCTAGACCGGTCATCCGCTCCACTGCCTGCTTGACGTTGCGCTGGATCGAACGGCCCAGGTCCGCCACACTCACGCCGTACTCGATCACGATGTCCAAGTCGATTGCGGCTTGGGTCTCCCCGACCTCGACACTCACGCCCTGGCTGATCGACGGTCCGTTGCTGCCCGGGATCCGCTGCTTGACAGCACCGAACGCACGAGCCGCTCCAGCGCCCATCGCATGAACCCCACTGATCTCCCGGGCCGCCAAACCGGCGATCTTGGAAACCACCCCGTCAGCGACACTGATCTTGCCAGCGCTGGTCGCCAGTGCGCTCTTCGTTTCGTCGGACGCGGTCGTGCTCGTCGTGGCCGGGGCGCTGCTGGGGGTGCTCATGGGGCTCCTTGAGAAGGGTGTTCACAGTCATGCTTGGGTGGCGACGCACGGACCCGGCGACGGGCGGCGATACCGAGCGGATTCCCCGTCGCTGCCGGGTTACACCCTCGACGGGAGGTAGCTCCGGGGGGTCGCATCCGCCGGCGGTCTCCCCGCCGCCGACAAGGCTGATGGGCCAGCCTCACAAAGGGGCGTCCGGCGCCTACCTAGGCTGACAGAGGTAGTCCAGGCTCCAGTCAGAAGAGCATCGACAACATCAAGGCTTCAGCGGCCAGCAACGGGGTCGCGGTGAAGGAGGACGTTAACCAGAGCCTCACGGCACGGGCTAGCCAAGCCCGCCGCGAAGCCCGGGTTAGAGGCGAACCCAGGAGGTCTGCCACCGGCGGTTCACCGGCGAATCGATGGAGTCGACCAACAGGCTGACCAGTCCGGGTTGCACCCCAGCCACCGATGCTGTTTCTTGCTGGTCGGCCACACCGTGGAGCGGCTCGCCGCCGTGCCGCACCTCGATGTACAGCTTGTCTCCGGGGGTGCTGCGTAACCCCAGGGTCAGCAGATCGCCCTCGCCCCGCACGGACATCTCCAAGCCCCAGTGGTCGTCGCCGAAGCGCAGCAGCCGAACGTCGCTGCGGTCGCTGAACCGTCGGTCACCGTCGGTCAGCGAGTCGTAGACGAGATAGGCGATGCGGGTGCCGGGGGCCCGACCGTTGAACGCGTCGCGGGCGGCCTGCACCACGTCTGCGGGAACGGCGCGGATGTCGACCTCCTGTGTTGGCTTCGGCGTTGGCCGGGGGGTCAAGGTGGGTGCCGTCGCTTTGGCGCCGGCGTGCTCGCGGTGTCCCTCGGCGTCGCGTGCTTCGGCGACGCGGCCTCGGGCTTCAGTGGCGGCGCCGGCTTGGGGGAGCGTTGCTGACACGTCGGGTTCGCGTCGGTGGGCGTCGCGGCGCTCGGCAAGCTGGTCGCGATGCTTGGCGACGACGCCGGGATTGGCTGCCGGCCGGTCACGCAGGTCGGCAGCTCGGTTGCGGGCGTTTGTCGCGTACGCACGCTGTGCTTCGTGCCAGTTTGGTTCGGTCACGGTCCGCCCCCTGTGCCACGGTTTTTCCCACAGGACGTTTGGCCAAACGGCTGCGACGGACGTCGGGGCACCGCGTTGTCTCCAGGTCCCCGATCGGCGACGGTCTGGGGAGTGCGCGGGAGCAAGCCGTTCTGGGGCTGGCGGCCGCGGCGCAGGC
>JAYUMN010000523.1:0-1855 GCA_043762595.1 Frankiales bacterium | reverse complement strand
CTCGGCCATCCTGCGCGAGCTGGCCGAGCCGGCGCCCGGCTGCCAGACCCGGTTCGTGGCGTTCTGGAGCGACCTGGACCAGATGGTGGTGCCCAAGCGCTCCGCCCGGATCGAGCATCCCGACCTGCAGGCGCGCAACGTGCTGCTGCGCGGCGTCGGGCACCTGTCGCTGCCGATCGACGGCCGCGTCGTACACGAGATCACTACCTTGTTGGCGCATCTCGACGAGCACGGCGCAACGGTCACGGCCGGCGTCACGCCGTTCGACGTGGCGCCAGCTGGCCAACCCGAGGCCGGCAGCCCGCGCCGCTTCGGGCTGCGGGGGGCCGGCTCCACCCCGGCCTGAAGCGCTCACACCTGGCACGACCTCGACCGAGACAAGGACCGTCCACCGCCCAGCACCTCACGCCCATCGGGCGAGGCCGTCACCGATCACCGCGCCGGCCCGGCACGCGACTGCCGCGACGACGACCTGCACGGCGACGACGGCGAGGGCCAAGAAGACGAGGACGACGAGAACTACTTTGCTGGACGAGCCCGACGTCGACGCGGTCACGGGCGATGCGCGGCGAGTATCTGCGCCCCACCCCCGTGAGGCGCGCCTCGAGGCCGTCGCCCGCCTCACCCCCCACGGCATCAGCGCCAGCAAGATCGCTGAGCGCCTCCACACCACCTTCCGGACCGTCGTGCGACTGCGCGGCGCATTGCGCGAGACTGCCACCTGACCCTCACGACAGCACTACCCATCGGCAACCAGACCAGCAGGCACGGCCGGGCCTACGCGCGGTTCGCGTTGCCGGCAACCAGCACGGTCCGCCAGTTCACACCGCCACTCGTCGTGGAGAGCCGAGTGTCGGCCGACAGCAACAGGAGCAAGATCCAGGCAGAATCGGCTGTCGGTGCAGATCCAGCGGCGAGCGACTCCTGCAGCCGGTGGTTTCGTGTCTCACCCGTGATACATTGGCCCGATGAGTGAGGCGACAGTGCGGGACCTGCGCAACCAGGGCGGCCGAGTCCTTGACCGGGTGCTGGCGGGCGAGCGCGTCACGATCACCCGAGACGGCCGACCGGTTGCCCGTCTGGAGCCAGCGGCTCGGGGTCGGCTCGGGGCGAAAGCGCTCATCGATCGCTTCCGCCAGTTGCCCGATGTGGACGCCCGGCAGCTGCGGCAGGACATCGATGCCGTCCTCGACGAGCGGCTGTGACTGGCCATGCCGTCGGCGTCATCGACACGAACGTCATCGTCCTCCTAGGCCGACTGCGCGTAGCGGACTTGCCGGCCGAACCGGTGGTCACGGCGGTCACCCTCGCCGAGCTGTCCGTCGGTCCGCTCGTGACCGACGACCCCGTGGAGCGCGCGGCGCGCCAGTCGCGGCTGCAGGAGACAGAGTCGGCCTTCGATCCGCTGCCCTTCGATGCAGCCGCGGCGCGGGTCTTCGGCCGCTTGGCGTCTGACGTGCGGCGCTCCGGACGTGCTCTGCGGCCCCGCGCTATGGACGCGCTCATCGCCTCGATCGCCGTCGCGAACGATCTGCCGCTCTACACCTGCAACCCGGACGACTTCACCGGCATGACCGAGCTGACGCTCGTCGTCGTACCGCACCCCGACTCCCCCTGACCTCCCAGTCCTGCGTCCCACAGAGGCCTCCAGCGGGACCGGTAGGTCCATCGGCCTGCCGTAGTTTGACGATCATGAGCAGGTGGGGGCTCCCGGGGTCTTGTGCCTGCCCTCCGGTCGACTTGTGCGAGGCCGTGCGCTGCGTCGGCCGCTCCTGGATGCGGCCCTGCCCCAGTTCGGGGTGTACCTGCTCAACAAGCGACCGGAGCCGGTGTCGTGGGAAGCCCGCTGGGTCCG
>JAYUMN010000522.1:0-5008 GCA_043762595.1 Frankiales bacterium | reverse complement strand
GTGTCGTGGGAAGCCCGCTGGGTCCGCTGGCCAGACTTCGGGCTGCCCGCGAACCGCCACGACGCTCAAGATGCGCTGCGCGAGGCGTGGTGCCGCGCCTGGAACGAGCGGGTGGAGATCGCCTGCGGCGGGGGCCGTGGCAGAACCGGCACCGCGTTGGCTTGCGTGGCCGTGCTCGATGGCGTGCCGCCTGCCGAGGCGGTGGCCTACGTGCGCCAGCACTACGACGCACGGGCCGTCGAGACGCCCTGGCATCGCCGCTACGTCGCCCGATTCGGTGCGTCGTAGCCAGTTGCCGGTAGCCGGTCGTCGCTCTCTGCGGCTTCCCTTGACGGCAGGGCCGCGACCGTCTGGACTCGGCGCTATGGGCGATGTTGTACCCCCCGCTCCTCCCAGTGAGGTGCCGGTGGCCTGCACGCTGGGGCCCGACGACGGCCAGGCCAGACTGCGCCGCTGGCAGCTGCTCAACGAGTCAGCGACGCCGAGCGCCCGGGTCGTCGCCGGCACCCTGCAGGTCCGCTACCAGCCCGGCCTGGGTGTCCCAGAGGAGCTGACCGACCTCGCCGCAGCCGAGCAGACCTGCTGCTCGTTCGTCAGCTGGTCGGTCATCAACAGCGACGGGCAACCCGTCCTGCTGGTCTCAGCGCCAGCCAACGCGCCCGACGCCGTTGCGCCCATCGCGGCCATGTTCGGGGCCGCTGAACCTTGCGGCACCTGATCGCCGTGCCACTTCCAAGCTAGAGCTTCTCGAGGGGGGCGTACCGCAGCAGCAGCCACTTGGCGCCGGTGCCCGGTCCGAAGTCCACCTCGGCCTGGGTGCTGTCACCCGCGCCGCGGGTCGCGGTCACGGTCCCGAGCCCGAACGCGTCGTGATGCACCCGGTCACCGAGCTCCAGCTGCGGCACGGGCCGCAGCCCAGGGCCAGCGCTCTTGCCGCGTGGGGAGGCCGCCAGCCGGGTCGCGGCCTGGCTCAGGGCGGGTGTTGAGGTCACCGTCGAGGCCAGGCGACGCCAGTCCATCAGGTGCTCCGGCAGCTCGTCGAGGAACCGCGACGGCGGGTTGTACGACGTCTGCCCCCAGGCGCTGCGCAGATGAGCCCGACTGACGTAGAGCCGCTCGCGGGCGCGGGTGATCCCGACGTAGGCCAGCCGTCGCTCCTCCTGCAGCTCGGCGGCATCGCCGAGGGCCCGCAGGTGGGGGAAGACGCCGTCCTCCAGACCGGTCAGGAACACGACCGGATACTCCAGGCCCTTGGCTGCGTGCAGCGTCATCAGGGTGACCACGCCGCCGGTCCCGTCGGCGTCCGGGATCGTGTCGGCGTCCGCCACGAGCGACACCTGTTCGAGAAATTCCGGTACGCCGCCGTCGGGCACCCGCTCCTCGAACTCGCGGGCGACACCGACCAGCTCGGAGAGGTTCTCGACCCGGCTCTCGTCCTGCGGGTCGCTGCTCTCGGCCAGCTCGCTGAGGTAGCCGGTGCGGTCCAGGACGGCTTCGAGGACCTCGGCGGGGGGCATGTTGCCAACGACCAGCGCCCGCAGCTCGTCCATGAGATCGGCGAACTCGCGGACCGCCTTCGCACTGCGGGGCGCCATCCCCTGCACCTCGTCGCAGCGCCGCACCGCCTCGCTGAACGGCACCCGCTCGCGGGACGCGAATGCCTCCAGGCAGGCCTCGGCCCGGTCACCGATGCCCCGCCGGGGGGTGTTGAGGATGCGTCGCAGCGACACCAGGTCGGCGGGGTTGGCGAGCACCCGCAGGTAGGCCAGGGCGTCGCGGACCTCGCGTCGCTCGTAGAAACGCACGCCCCCGACGACCCGGTAGGGCAAGCCGACCCGGATGAAGATCTCCTCGAACACCCGAGACTGCGCATTGGTCCGATAGAACACGGCGACATCGTGTGGTTGCACGCCTTTGTCGTCGCAGAGCGCGTCGACTTCGCCTGCCACGAAGGCAGCCTCGTCGTGCTCGTTGTCCGCGACGTAGCCGACGATCCGGTCGCCGTCGCCGGCGTCGGTCCACAGCCGCTTGTCCTTGCGGCCGGCGTTCTTGGCGATGACGGCGTTGGCCGCCGTGAGGATCGTCTGGGTCGAGCGGTAGTTCTGCTCGAGCAGGACGACGGCGGCGGCCGGAAAATCAACCTCGAAGTCCATGATGTTACGGATGTCGGCGCCCCGGAAGGCGTAGATCGACTGGTCCGCGTCCCCGACGACGCACAGCTCCGCGGGGGGCACCTCGGCGGTCGCCCGGCTCAGCTCCCGGACGAGGGTGTACTGCGCGTGGTTGGTGTCCTGGTATTCATCGACGAGCACGTGCCGGAACCGTCGGCGGTAGTGCTCGGCGATGTCAGGGAACGCCTGCAACGCCTCGACGGTGACCATGATCAGGTCGTCGAAGTCCATCGCGTTGGCCTCACGCAACCGCTGCTGGTAGAGCGCGTAGACCTCGGCGCGCTGCTCCTCGATCAGGTTGGTCGCCTTGCTCCGGGCGGTTTCCCAGTCGATCAGCTCGTTCTTGAGGTCACTGATCTGGTTGCTGAGCTGGCGCGCCGGGAACCGCTTCGGGTCGAGGTCGAGGTCGCGGCAGACCAGCGTCATGAGTCGCTGCGCGTCGGCCTGGTCGTAGATCGAGAAGGTTGAGGTGAAACCCAGTTTCTTGGCCTCGGCCCGCAGGATCCGGACGCAGGCGGAGTGGAAGGTCGACACCCACATGGCCCGGGCGCGGGGCCCGACGAGGGCGGCGACCCGTTCCTTCATCTCGCCGGCTGCCTTGTTGGTGAAGGTGATCGCGAGGACCTCACCCGGCTGCACGCCACGCGCGGCCAGCAGATAGGCGATCCGGGTGGTCAGCACCTTGGTCTTACCGGAGCCGGCGCCGGCGACGACCAGCAGCGGCGCCCCCGCATGGACGACCGCCTGGCGCTGCGGCGGGTTGAGCCCCTCGAGCAGCCGGTCGGCATTCGGGCGCACCGACGCGAGCACCGCCGGACCGAAATCTTCCTCGAACACGCGTTCCAGCCTAGTTGACGTACGCCGGGCTAGGCCTCGCCCTGTTCGGCCAGGAACCGCTCCAGCTCGGCGCCGAGCTCGTCGGCGGTCGGCAGCTCACTGTCGGCCAGCGGCGTCTTGCCACGGCCGGCCACGAACGCGTCGTACTGCTCCTCGAGGGCGTGCACGACCTCAGCGACCTCGGGGGCGGCGGCGACCTGCGCGTCGAGGGCCTCGCGGGTGACGGCGGCGGCTTCGTCGAGCGCGTCGACCGGTAGCCGCAGGTCACCGGCCTTGGCCACCTCCCGCACCAGGGCCGCGGCCGCGGCCGGGTAGGCGCTCGCGGAGACGTAGTGCGGGACGTGCACGGCGAAGCCCATCGCCTCCTTGCCGGCCTCACCCAGCCGCAGCTCGAGCAGGTGACCGGCGCTTGCGGGCACCTGCACGGTCTCCACCCACGGCTCGTAGGCCTCGACGAGCGAGCGGGGCGAACCGTGCGCGATGACGCCGACCGGTCGGGTGTGCGGCAGACCCATCGGGATCGCGTTGAGTCCGATCGAACGGCGCACGCCAAGCGCCGAACACACCTGCTGGACGGCGGCGACGAAGCGCTCCCACTGGACGTCCGGCTCCGGACCGGCGAGCAGCAGGAACGGCGTACCGGCCTGGTCGCGGAGCAGGTGGATGGCCAGCACCGGCGCGTCGTAGAAATCCCAATGGTCCTTGGCGAAGACCATCACCGGCCGGCGGGCCCGGTAGTCGAAGAGCTGGTCGACATCGAAGCGCACGACGATCTGGGATTCCAGGCTGTCCAGCAGGTGCGTGCTGGCGAGCTTGCGGGCACCACCGGCGTCGATGAAACCCTCCAAGGCCTGCACCAGGACGGGACCGTCGAGCTCGGGGCGGTCGGGCTCGAGCTCGTAGAGCTCGCTCGGGTCGAGCTTGCGCACGGAGACCTCCTTCGGTCGTCGGGGACAACATCTGCAGGCGGCACGTGCCTTCCCTGCGGCAAGATGTGCCCATGGCCAATCACACCACCGAGGACGTCGTCGAACGCGCACTGGTCGTCGTGGCGCATCCAGACGACGTGGACTTCGGGGCAGCGGGGACGATCGCCACCTGGACCGACGAGGGCATCGAGGTCACCTATTGCATCGTGACCGACGGCGACGCCGGCGGCTTCGATCCGACGGTCGCCCGGGAGGACATCGGCGGGATCCGGCAAGAGGAGCAGCGGGCCGCTGCCAAGCAGGTGGGGGTCAGCGACGTGCGATTCCTCGGCTACCCGGACGGGCAGCTCACCGCCAGCTTCGAGTTGCGGCGGGACGTGTCCCGGGTGATCCGCCAAGTCCGGCCGCAGCGAGTGCTCATCCAGTCGCCGGAGATCAACTGGGAGCGGCTCGGCGCCTCGCACCCGGACCACCGCGCAGCCGGCGAGGCCGCCCTGTGCGCGGTGTATCCCGATGCCCGCAACCCCTTCACCCACCTCGAGTTGGCCGCCGAGGGGCTCGACGCCTGGATCGTGCACGAACTCTGGGTGATGACCCCCGGGGCGAACGGCGCGAACCGGTTCGTCGACGTGACCGACGTCTTCGACCGAAAGGTCGCGGCGCTGCGCCAGCACGACTCGCAGACTTCGCACATGCCCGACCTGGAGGGACTGCTGCGTTCCTGGCTGTCGATGACCGCAGTCGACGGCGGTTTGGCCAGTGACCGCCTCGCCGAATCGTTCCGGATCGTCGCCATTCCCTGATCCGACGGGGTCAGGAAGCGGTCCAGCCACCGTCCATCGTGACGGCGCTGCCATTGATCATCCCGCTCGAAGGGCCGACGAGCAGGGCCACCAGCTCAGCCACCTCGGCAGGCTCGATCAGCCGCTTGGTGGCGCTGCGGGCCAGCAGGATCTCCTGCACGACCTGCTCGGGTGGGAGTCCGTGCAGCTGCGCCTGCGCGGCGATCTGGCCCTCCACGAGTGGGGTGCGCACGTAGGCAGGGCACACCGTGTTGGAGGTGACCCCCTT
>JAYUMN010000521.1:0-2907 GCA_043762595.1 Frankiales bacterium | reverse complement strand
GCCTACCTCGCGCTGCCGGGTCAGGGCGTGTTCGACCTCGGGGATCTGGCCCTGCGCTACCTGCGCCGCGACTTGCGGGCTGAGCACAGCGATGTCGGGCAGCTGTCCTTCGACGGCGCGGAGGACGACGCCGGGGCCGCCGACGCCGCGGTCCGGGCCCGCGCGGTGGCCGACCTCGCCGTCGCGCTCGACGCCGATCTGGAACGACGCGGCGGCACCGCCCTGCTGCGCGACCTGGAGCTGCCGCTCGTCGCGGTCCTGGCCGACTGCGAGCGGACCGGCATCGCTGCCGACGTGGAACACCTGGGCAAGCTTGAGGCTCGGCTGCGTGACCAGGTCAAACTGGCGGCCGAGCAGGCCTACGCCACGGTCGGTCACGAGTTCCATCTCGGGTCACCCAAGCAGTTGCAGGCCTTGCTGTTCGACGAGCTCGGGCTGCCCAAGACCAAAAAGATCAAGACCGGCTGGACGACCGACGCCGACGCACTGCAGAACCTGATCGGCACCCACCCGGTCATCGACGCGCTGCTGCTGCACCGCGAGATCACCAGGCTGCTGATGGTGGTGGAGAAGCAGCTGCTGCCGACCGTTGCGGACGATGGCCGCATCCATACGACGTTCAAGCAGATGGTCGCGGCCACCGGCCGGCTCTCCTCGGACAACCCCAACCTGCAGAACGTCCCGATCCGCACCGCCCAGGGCCGGGAGATCCGGCAGGGGTTCGTGGCCGGACCTGGCTACGAGTCGCTGATGACCGCCGACTACAGCCAGATCGAGATGCGGATCATGGCGCACCTGTCCGAGGATGCCGGCCTGGTCGAGGCGTTCACGACGGGGGAGGACCTGCACACCTTCGTGGCCTCGCGGGCGTTCGGGGTGCCGGTTGACCAGGTTGATCCAGAGCTGCGCCGACGGGTCAAGGCCATGTCGTACGGCCTGGCCTACGGCCTGTCGGCATTCGGCCTCGCGGGCCAGCTGCGGATCACGACCGACGAGGCCAAGGAGCAGATGACGGCCTACTTCGAGCGGTTCGGCGGGGTGCGCGACTACCTGCGCGACGTCGTCGAGCAGGCCCGCAAGGACGGCTACACCTCGACCATCCTGGACCGCCGCCGCTACCTGCCGGACCTCACCAGCGACAATGGCCAGCGTCGATCGATGGCCGAGCGGATGGCCCTGAACGCCCCGATACAGGGCAGCGCGGCCGACATCATCAAGCTCGCCATGCTCAACGTCTCCCGCCAGCTCACCGCGCAGGGACTGCGCTCCCGCCTGCTGCTGCAGGTGCACGACGAGCTCGTCCTGGAGGTCGCGCCAGGTGAGCGCGACGCGCTCGAGGCGTTGGTGCGGACCCAGATGGGTCAGGCATATCCCCTGTCGGTGCCACTCGATGTAAGTGTGGGCGTCGGCCGCACCTGGGACGACGCAGGTCACTAGCGGTGTCGACCCGGTCGGACTACGGTCCCGGGATGACTGCATCCCCGACCAGGCGCGACCGCATCGTGGCGACCGTGCGCGAGCGGGTGCTGGCGCCGCTACGCCGGACCTTCGGGCACGAGACCCGCACCGGTCACCAATGGCAGGAAACGGCCGAGCAGGCGCCGGTGGCGCCGACCGACGCCGACCGGTAGCTCTCTCTCGCCGACTCGATCGGAACCATCCCATCGGGCCATGGTGGTGACCGGTCCGGTAGCCCAGGCTGACCACCAGCCCGCCCGCAAACCGGGTGTAACCCTTCGGACCCAAGGACGACATGACCGTCTCGCCCCTCCGTACGCGCCGAACCACCGTTGCGGTCCTGACCGCCGCCGCCACCTGCGGCGCGCTCGCCCTCACCACGCCAGCTGTCTTGGCTGCACCGGCCGGGGTGACCTCGAGCTCCGGTTCGATCCGTGGCGCCGCCTGGGTGGCCAAGGTCCCGGCGGCCTGGAACGGCACGGTCCTGCTGTTCAACCACGGCATCCGCACCACCATCGACCCGAACCGGGCGGCTGAGCTTGCTCCGACCGGCTCCGACGGCGACGCATCCAGCTCGCTGCTCGCTCGGGGCTACGCGCTGCTCGGCTCGTCGTACCGCAGCAACGGCTTCGCTGCCCGGGACGCCGTCAATGACGACGTGGCCTTACTGGCGAGCTTCAAGGCCAGCCACCCCGGCCAGGTCAAGCGCACCTATGCGTGGGGTGACTCGCTCGGCGGGCTGGTTACCGAGACGCTGGCCGAGGAGCACCCGGGCCTGGTGACCGGCGCCGCTCCCGGCTGCGGCGTCCTGGTCGGCGCCGTGCCGATCGCCGACCAGACGCTCGACACGCTGGTGATGGCCCGGACGTTCTTCGCGCCCACGCTGAAGGTCGGGGGTTATGCCAGTAACGCAGAGGCGCTGCAGGTCTTCAACACCCTCAAGGCCACCATGCTCAAGCAGTTGTCGGACCCAGCGACGCAGACCGCCTCGGTGGGCAAGGTCCTGGCGATCGCGACGCTGCAGGGGCTGCCCTTCCAGACCCATTCCTACAACGGGAAGGTGACGTCCTCGCAGGTCGGCGCGGCGACCGAGGGGGTGCTCACCCTGGCGGGTGCGGCGATCCTCGGGTCGCGCGACTCGATCGCGCGCACCGGTGGCAACTACGCCACCAACGTCGGGACGCTCTACATCCGCAAGGTCAACGCCCAGGCCATCGCCCGTTTCGCGTCGGTGGGGCTCGGCGGCAGCCTGCTGCGCTCCTACGCGCTCACCCTGGACCGCCGGGTGCTGCGCCTGCCGGCCAACCCGGTCGCCCGGCAGCGGGCCCGCCTGCTCGGCGCGCCGACTGGCCTGGTCAAGGTGCCGACGGTGACCATGCACACCGAGTTCGACGAGTTCGTCACCGCCGCCAACGAGCAGCTGTTCGCCGAGCGGGTGGCCGCGAAGGG
>JAYUMN010000520.1:0-3153 GCA_043762595.1 Frankiales bacterium | reverse complement strand
CGGCGATGACGTCCTTTCAGGTTGCCCTCGCGGACGCCGCCAGGGCCAAGGATGCAGCGCTGCAAGCCCGGCTAGCGGGGGCCTGAGGCCGCCCACTCGATCTTGGGGCAGGTGTCCATCACGACGTCCACCCCGACCGCGCGGGCCCGGTCGGCTGCGAGGTCGTCGACGACGCCGACCTGCAGCCAGACTCCCTTGACACCGATCGCGAGGGCCTCGTCGACGAGCGGCCCGACCAGCCACGAGCGCACGAAGAAGTCGGCGACATCGATCGGGAAGGGGATCTCGGCCAGCGAGGCGTAGCCCTGCTCGCCGTGGACGAACGGCGAGCTGGGGTGCACCGGGACGACCCGCTTGCCGTGCGACTGGAGGAATCTCGCCACGTCCCAGGCCGCGCGCGACTGGTTGTTCGACAGGCCGACGACCGCCCAGGCGTCGAGGCGGAGCAGCCGCTGGATCTCAGTCGTCATGCGCCCTGCCTACCCCATCGCAGCGAACCTGGCGCGCAGCCGGTCCAGGTCGCTGCGACGCTGCTCGTAGGTCGCGCCCAGCACGACCAGGGCCGTGCCGACCGCCGCGAGCAGAGTCCAGCGTGGCACCGAGCTGGCGTAGGGGAGCAGCAGGTTCAGCGCGTCGACGATCAGCACGCCGCCGCCGAGCAGCAGTGGGGCGCGCAGGCCGCGACCGAGCACCACGACCAACGCGGCGATTGGCAGCAGGAACAGGCCCCGGGTCGGCGTACCGGACAACGACGCCAGCAGCGAGGGGACCAGCAGCAGCGAGAGCCCAGGGCCGTACGCCGGGACCGAGCCCAGCTCCGGCTGCGAGCGCCGGCGCAGGTGGCCGAGCACGAGCGCTACGGCGGCGAGCGGCAGGACGTAGGGCTCCGGGGCAGTCACGTCCGCTTGCGCCAGCCGGACCCAGCTCGACGCCGACAGCAGCAGCCCACCGATCGCCGCGACCTGCCGTCGGTCGGGGCGCACCGCGAGGGCGAGACAGCCAAGCCCAGTCGCCGCGAGCGACCAGGACAGCCAGCCCGGGTCTGCGGTCGTGAGCGTCACCGCGACGGCTGCGAGCCCACCGGCGGCGACCTCGAGGGGTACGCGACGGACGACCAGGGACGTGCCGAGGCAGACTGCGACCGCTGCGAGCAGCAAGCCGCCGACCTGCTCGGCCGCCAGCTGCTGCGCGGCGCCCGCGCCGGCCAGCTCGGCGCCAGCCAGCAGGGCCGCCACCGCGGCGACCTGCGGTACCCGGACAGCGAGACCGGCTGCCACCAGTGCGGCGACCGGCAGCACGGCAAGTGTCGCGCCCTGGTCGGCTGTCGACCACAGGACCGCAAGCAGGCCGGTCACGCCGCCGGTCAACGCCATCGCCGCACCCGCCTGCCGGCCGAGGGCGCCGCCCGCACCGGCGAGCGCCGCCGAGACGACCAGCAGCAGCACCAGCCCCAGCTCGTACGACGTGCCGAGGCCCAGCGGCAGCAGCAGGACCGCCACCGCGGTGAGCGCGCCGGCCGGCAGCAGCGCCTCCCGCCGCCGGTCCGTCACCAAGCCGGCCGCGACCACGCAGGCCGCGGCGAGTGCGACGACGACCAGGGTGGCGAGGGTGCCCGACCACGGCGCATGCGCCGAGACCGCCTGGCGCGCAGTTGATCCTGAGGGCAGGGTCCAGGGTGTCGCGAGCCAGCTCGCTGGTCCGGCGAGGGCGGTGAGGATCGGTTCGCGCTCAGCCACGACGGCGGCGAGTGCTGCGAGCAGCGCCCCGGTGGCGGCTTCGGTGCGGCGGGCTCGGGGGAGCAGGCCCACCGCCAATAGGCCGAACAGGGCCACCGCGGCCGGCACCAGGGGCAACTGCTTCTCGGTGACCGCCGCCCGCAGGAGCACCGTGGCTGCGGCAGCGAGCAGCGGCAGGACACCGGCAGCCGCCGGCCGGACGCGCACTGCGAGCCCAGCCAGCACGGCGGCGACAGCGAGCAGGCCGGCCGCCGCGGTCCGGTCGGCCAGGGCCGCCGCGACGACGGAGAGGGCGAGCGCGACACCGAGGGTGACGGCGCCGCAGCCCGCCGCGGTCCGCCAAAGATCATCCCGAACGCGGGTTGCCGCTTCGGCTGCGTCGCGGGCCCGGCTGGTGGCGTCTGCGCCGCGCACCCGGTCGGCTGCGGCCAGGTCGACGGCTGCGAGACCCGCAAGCACGACACCGGCGACGGCCTCGGACGCACCGGTGCGTTGCAGGAGCAGCAGCACCGGCAGCTGGGCGAGCACGACTGCAGCCAGCCTTGCCAGTCGCAGCGGCACGGCGACGGCGTACGCGCCGGTGAGGGCCGCGAGCATCGCGGTGGCAACCGCAGCGTAGAAGGCGATGTCGGTCGAGGCGGAAACGCCGGCCCGCCGCAGCGCCACGGCATCGAGGACGGCAAGTGCGAGCGCAACGGCCCCGACGGCTTCGGCGGAGGCGTCCAGGCCACGGGCCCGTAGCCGCACCGGGGCGTACCCGGCAGCGGCGGTGAGGGCCAGCAGGATCAATGCCCGGCCGAGCACGCCGAGATGGCGGTAGGTCACGGCGGTGAAGACGACGCCCGCGCCGGCGAGCAGCAGGGCCCCGAGACTCAGCAGCGCGTTCTGCACCTGCCGCGGTGAGGCGTCGCGGGAGATCGGGTCAGGGCCTTGTAGGCGGCCGGGCGTGGGCAGAGCCGCGGGCTGGCGCCGTAGGAGGTTGAGGAGCCGGCCGCGTTCGGCCAGCAGGACACCCCGTCGTCCGTCGAGGGATGCCAGCTCCTGGTCCACCTCCCACAGACGGGCGGCATCCGGACCGGTCAGCGGCAGCCCACAGGCGCCGCAGGTCGAGCTGCCCGACAGGGGCGAAAAACATTCGGGGCAGCGCACAGCGGTGATCATGTTTCCAGCGTGTCGAGGAACTGGCCCGGCGTCGTGAGTGGACCTACTCAACCTCGGCAGGAAGTAGCGGCGGGAGGAGCCGGCGCAGCACCCGGGTGGGTCGCCGTTGCAGGCCGACCCCCTGTGCGGCGCCCCCGGGCTGCGTCAGCCTGGTCAACTGACTGGCGTTGCCATGCCGCCGGCGAGCCCTCCCGCCTGCCGGCCACGCGGTCGCGTCCCGACGGCCTCGAATCCCGGTTCGCATGTACTTGGCCCG
>JAYUMN010000519.1:0-3648 GCA_043762595.1 Frankiales bacterium | reverse complement strand
CCATCTGTTCCGCCGGCTGACCCCCGTCCACCCCTGTCACGTCGAATCTCTGGAGACAGCTGTGCCCGCTCCCCGCGGTCAAGGTCAGTGGGCGCTCGGATACCGCGAGCCGCTCAACCCCAACGAGCAGATGAAGAAGGACAGCCACCCGCTGACGGTCAAGCAGCGGGTCCTGGACACCTACAGCAAGCAGGGCTTCGACTCGATCGACGGCGCCGACCTACGTGGCCGGTTGCGGTGGTATGGCCTCTACACCCAGCGCGCACAGGGCATCCCCGGCGGCAAGACCGCGATCCTGGCGCCCGAGGAGCTTGAGGCGCCGTACTTCATGCTGCGGGTGCGCATCGACGGTGGCCAGCTGACCAGCGAGCAGCTTCGGGTCATCGGCGAGATCGCCACCGAGCACGGCCGGGACGTTGCCGATGTGACCGATCGGCAGAACATCCAGCTGCACTGGATCCGGATCGAGGACGTCCCGGAGATCTGGCAGCGGCTCGAGGCTGTCGGCCTGATGACCACCGACGCTTGCGGCGACGCCCCCCGCGTCATCATCGGCTGCCCGCTGGCCGGGGTCGACGCCGGCGAGTTCCTCGACGCCACCGGCGCGATTCGCGAGGTGACCGCGAGATACATCGGCGACCCGGTGTTCGCCAATCTGCCGCGCAAGTTCAAGACCTCGATCAGCGGCTGCGCGGTGCACTGCACCAACCACGAGATCAACGACGTGGCGTTCGTCGGCGTGACTCATCCCGAGCTTGGCGCGGGCTACGACCTCTGGGTCGGCGGTGGGCTGTCGACCAACCCGATGCTGGGCCGTCGACTCGGGGCCTTCGTGGAGCCGTCCCGGGTGAGCGAGGTCTGGGAGGGGGTCATCTCGGTCTTCCGTGACTACGGCTATCGGCGCTCGCGCACCCACGCCCGGTTGAAGTTCCTGTTGGCCGACTGGGGCACGGAGAAGTTTCGCCAGACCCTTGAAGACACCTACCTCACCGCGCCGCTACCCGACGGCCCGGCGCCAGCGACGCCGCCGACCGAGGAGCGCGACCATGTCGGTGTGCATCGGCAGGCCGACGGGCTCAACTACGTCGGGGTGGTGCCCCGCGCCGGTCGTACCAGCGGCAGCCAGCTGCAGCGGGTCGCGGCGTTGGCCGCGGAGTACGGCGCCGGCCGGGTGTCGACGACGGCCCAGCAGGGGCTCGTACTGCTCGGCGTACCGGATGCATCCCTCGACGCGCTCGTCACCGAGCTCGAGGCCGACGACCTGCGGGTGCGCCCGACAAGGTTCCGGCGCGGGGTGCTGGCCTGCACCGGGCTGGAATTCTGCAAGCTGGCGATCGTCGAGACCAAGGCCCGTTCGGTCGACCTCTACACCGAGCTCGAGAAGCGCCTGCCCGACTTCGACGAGCCGATCACGATCAACGTCAACGGCTGCCCCAACTCGTGCGCCCGGTTCCAGACCGGCGACATCGGCCTGAAGGGCTCGATCGTCGACGGGGTGGAGGGTTTCCAGGTGCACCTGGGCGGCCGGCTCGGCGAGGACGCCGGTCTGGGCCGCAAGTCCCGTGGCCTCAAGGTCACCGCCGACGACGCGCCGGAGTACGTCGAGCGGCTGCTGCGGACCTATCTCGAACACCGTACGCCGGGCGAGAAGTTCGCCGTGTGGGCCCGCCGTGCCGATGAGGCGCTGCTGAAGTGAGCTCGCCGCAGCGGGCCGTCCCGATGTACTGCCCGTACTGCGGCGAGGAGTCGCTGCGGCCGTTCGGCGACGACCCCGACAGCGGGCACGGCGCCTGGCGGTGCGAGGACTGCCTGCGGGTGTTCACGGTTCGTTTCAGGGGGTCGACCAGCGTGGCCTGAGCGGGCGCCGGCCCGGCGGGTTGTGCGGCGAGAGCCACCTCGCCTCGGCTCCCACCCAGCGGTCGCGCAGGCCCGCCCCGGCGTACCGTCGTGTTTCAGGACTCCACCTGGCCCCGGATGCAGGGGGCCCACGCGGGAGGGGGACGTGCGTGGGCGGCTACGACGAGCTGCGGACCGAGCGACTGCTGCTGCGGCGCTGGCGTGCAGCGGACCGGGCGCCCTTCGCGGCCCTGAACGCCGACCCGGTCGTGATGGAGCATTTCCCGGCTCCGCTCACCCGGCAAGAGAGCGACGCCATGATCGATCGGATCGAGGCGCACTTCGCCGAGCACGGCTACGGGCTGTGGGCCATCGAGACCCAGGGACGACTCGTCGGGTTCACCGGGTTGGCCTGGCAGCACGGGTTGCCCTTCAGCCCGGCCCTGGAGGTCGGTTGGCGGCTGGCCGCGGATTGCTGGGGGCTGGGCTACGCGACCGAGGCGGCCCGCGCCGCCCTGGCGGTCGGGCTGCGACACGAGCCCAGCATCGTCAGCATGACGGCGCTCACCAACCGGCGCAGCCAGCAGGTGATGGAGCGACTCGGCATGCGGCGGGAGGGTGAGTTCGATCATCCTCGCTCGGCGGAACGGCACGTGCTCCACCGCACGCCGTGACCCGGTCAGGCGTCGCCCCTGGCGGCCGGATACGAAACGTCGACGCAACGCGAGCAGGCCAGCGGTGCTGGACCACGGTCAGCATCGCCCGAGCTGGGACCCCGCCACATCCACGGCGGAAGGTCTGGGGACAATGGCTGGGGTGACGGCACCGCGCGCGCTGCTCCTGGACGTCTTCGGCACCCTCGTCGACTGGCGCGGCAGCCTGATCCGCGAAGCCACCGCCGCCGGCCGCCGCGCCGGGGTCGACGCCGATTGGCCGACGGTGGTCGATGACTGGCGGCGCGCCTACCAGCCGGCGCTGAACCGGGTCAGAGGCAGCGGCACGTGGCGTGACCTCGACGAACTGCAGCGCGAAACCCTGCCCGACCAACGGCTGCCGGCTGCCGAGCGCGAGGTGCTCGTGCAGGCCTGGCGGCGGTTGGCTCCGTGGCCGGACACCCGCGCCGGGCTCGATCGGCTGCGGTCGCGATTTCGGACCGCGACGCTGTCCAACGGGCATCTGGCGCTGCTGGTCGACCTGTTCCGCTACGCCGACCTGCGGGTCGACGCGCTTCTGTCTGCGCAACTCGCCGACAGCTACAAGCCCGATCCGCGGGTCTATCTGCGCGGCGCGGCGCTGCTCGGCTGCGCGCCGGAGGAGGTTGCCATGGTCGCCGCGCACGCCGACGATCTGGTCGCGGCAAGTGCGACCGGCCTACAAACGATCTTTGTACGCCGGCCGGCCGAGTGGGGCGGAGCACCCGTCGAGCAGCCACCGACCGACCTGCCCGGGATGATCATTGCCGAGGACCTGGAGCAGCTGGCGGACCAGCTTGGTTGCTGACCGGGGTTAAACGTGCAGCCCGCACTCGGTCTTCGCCGACCCTGCCCAGCGGCCCGACCGCGGGTCCTCGCCGGGGGCGACCCGGTTGGTGCACGGGGCGCAGCCGATCGACGGGTAGCCGTCGTACGCCAGCGGATTGACCAGGACCCCCTCGGCGGCGATGTAGGCATCCACCTGCGCCTGCGTCCAGGTGGCGAGCGGGTTGACCTTCACCTTGCCGCGCCGGGCGTCCCACTCGACGACGCCCATCGAGGCCCGCGCGGCCGTCTCGTCCCGCCGGACACCCGAGGCGTAGGCGAGATAGGGCTCCAG
>JAYUMN010000518.1:0-3621 GCA_043762595.1 Frankiales bacterium | reverse complement strand
ACCGTGCCCTGTTGCGACGAGGTCTACTTAGACGGGGAGATGTTTGCTCATGCGCATCGATGTGTGGGGGGCCTTGCGCGTCTCGCGCCAGGACGGAGTGCTTGGCCCACGTGATTTCCCGGGAGCCAAACCCAAGCAGCTGCTGGAGATTCTTGTCACCGAGCGGGGGCGCACCGTGTCCAAGGCGCGGCTGGTCGAGCTGCTCTGGAGAGATGAACTACCCATTGACTGCCTGGCAACGCTGAATGGCTACGTGTCAGTGCTGCGCCAGACGATCGAGCCGGGCGTACCGGTTGCGCACTCCCTCATCATGACGAAACCGGGCGGCTACCAGCTTGACGAGGCGCAGACGACGCTCGACCTCGACGACTTCAACCGCCTCGTGGCCCGCGCTGAGGGGCTGCGGCCGGATGCCGCCCTAGCCAGCCTTCATGCCGCCCTTGCGCATGTGCGCGGCCAGATCCTGGAAGATGAGCCGCATTCCCCCTGGGCTGAGCAGCTGCGATCGACGTACTGCCAGCGGCTGGTCCGGGTCCTCATCGAGGCGGGCCGGCTGTCGCTGGTCACTGGCGACTTCCGGGCGGCCGTTGCCCATGCTGAGCGGGCCGTGCTGCTCAACCCGGTCGCCGAGGTCGCCTACCAGGTGCTGATGACAGCTTCCTACGCAATGCGGCGGCAGCAGGATGCGCTTCGGGCCTTCGACCGGTGTCGGGCGCGACTCGCCGACGAGCTCGCTGTTCATCCGATGAATGAGACGCTGGAATTGCACTTGGCGATCCTGCGGCACGAGGACGTCACGGCTTTGATGCGCCGTACCGTCGGGACATCTGCCCGATCGGTCAACCCGAAATCAGCGGAAGCGGCCGCCGGTCTGCTCGGGCGCACTGTCGAGCTTCAGCGCTTAGAGGCGGCAGTTGCCTACGCCCTTGACGGGCACTTTGGTGTCATAGTCGTCGCCGGTGCATCCGGTGTCGGCAAGTCCAGCCTGGTCGAGGCGCTCGTTGCGCGTGTCGCGGTCCCGGTGGGGACCGTCCACTGCCTCAAATCTGACGCCGACTTACCGTACGCCGCCATATCACTCGCCCTGCGGCAGGTTCTTCAGCCGACCGCCGACCAACCCATGCCGTTCGTCACCGAATTACAGGGCCGGCAAGACCCGGACGGAACGTTCGGCCAGTCAACCCGCATTCAGATGATGGAGTCACTCGCAACCGCCGTCGACGAGCACAGCCCCTTCCTACTCTTCCTCAACGACGCCCAGCGGGCCGATCCCGGGACCATCGCCGCCTTGGGCTATCTGCGTCGCCGCTGCCCGACCACGCCGGTTGCCGTCGTGCTCACCGCGGACAGCGTTTCTGTGCAGAGCGGATCGCTGCGCCGGCTCACGGTCGATCTGCGCATCGACCTCACCGAGCTGGCCCCCGAGGACCTCGGCGCGCTCGGGCCGGGCGCCTTCGAGGCCACCGGGGGGCATCCGATGTTCGTGGCCGATTGGCTCGAGGTGCGACGGCAGGGACTGTCCGAGGGCTTCACGTCGACGCTGCGGGAGCGGGTCATCCGGCAGTGTTTGGACCTCGGCCCACGGGCGTACCGCCTGTTGACGGTGGCTGCGTTGCTCGATGAGCCGTTCTCCGCATCCTTGCTTGGCGAACTCCTCGCTGCGTCCGGGGACGTCATCGACGAACTCGACCTGTGGGTCGACGGCGGGCTGCTGTCCCCGGTCGGAGAGTCCTTCCGCTTCCGCCAACCGCTCGTCCGGCAGATCCTGGCCGAGACGCTGTCCCCCGCCCGGCGTGCACAGCTGCTGGCCCGAGCGGAAAACGTGACCCGCGGAACATTGCGGCGACGCGAAACCGACGCCCGTCCCCGACGCCGCATCAACGAGATGGTGGGCGGAGATTCGCCCGTCATGCAGCTCGGCCGGCACGATGTGGCTGGTGCTATCGGGCAAGCGATTCTCTGGTCCGCCTAGCCGCACCCTGTGCCTGTCTGGGGAACGGCGCGCGGGTTGCAACCTGGCCTGGACCGCCCGGCCAGCGGGTCCTGCCGCGCTGTGATCAAGTAGAAGCGAGAGCGGAGCCGGCAGCGACAACTCCATAGCCTCGGGTCGCCGCGGCTTCCTGTTGTCTTGCAGGTTAACGTAAGCACTCGTAGTACAGCCGTAGTTATGCTCATGCTGCCGACATGTTGTCCTGAGCTTGACGATCGTCGGCGGATCCTGGGTGCCGTGGCTGATCATGTCGGGTTGGCGGAGGCAGCGGCCTGGGCGGTAGGCCTGGATCAGGTGCACGCGCGGATCGCATCGCGGTTCTTGCGCTGTGAGCCGCGCGAGTGGGTGGCGGCTTGTCTGCGTGGGTTGCTCGCTCCGTTGCGGCGCAAGAACGGCTGGACGTTGGCTGAGCAGGCCGACAAGGCCAATCCAGAGGGTGTTCAGCGGCTGTTGTCGTCGGCCGATTCGCACCTGGACCGGCCGAGTGCCGCTTGCGACCCGGACACACACCCCGGCGTCCCGCCGGGACACATCCAGCCCCGCGCACGGCGGCTGCATGAGCTCCAGCCGCCTCTCCCTCCCGCGACGATGACGATGTCCGTCCCGGGGAGGGCAAGAAAGATCCAGGGGTTTGTTGTCGTACTCAAGGCAGCAATCCACGGTTCTCGCGGCAGCCTCCCGCCATCACGCTGACCTACCGGCTCGCCGGCACTGCAGAGGCTTCGGTGTCTGACCGGAACGAACGTCACCATCGTCTGTGTGGACGTCGGCCGTGACGAAAGCAGCGAGGCGCCACCGCCAACGAACGAAGCTTCGCGATTCACGGCGAGCCCGAAGGGCCCTGCGTTGCTGATCCTGTGACGATGCAGCTGATCAAGCCGAAATATGTCCACCAGCCACGCCCGGGCGTTGGTGCGTTGGCAGCGTCCCCAAGGTTCCCCCAACGTCGTACGACCATTGTCTGCCTTACGCCGCTCCTCGGCCCGGCCGGGACTTCCGGATGGCAAGTGGGAGGTAGGCGGCGCCGCATCTGCTTTGCGCCTGCATCATTGTTGGCCTTGTGGCCGCGGGCTCAGGCCGACTGGAGGGGTTTGAATGGATGAGATGCAGACCGAGGAACTGGCCGTTGGGCCGCAGGGACGTAGCCGCCGTGAGGTGTTGCGGTTAGGTGCGACAGGTTCGGTTGCTGGGGCCGGGGCGTTGCTGTTGCGGCATTCTCTGGCGCCGACCCGGGCCTGGGCCCGTGATGGCGGGGGCGGCAGCGGTGGTGGCGGTGGCGGTGGCGTTGTTAATGTGCCGACAACGAAGAACGACATCCAGTATGCGGTCGGGGCGTTCTGTCCGCCGCCGTTGCAGTTCAACGGTTTGGCGTTCGGGTTGGGTGGCCCGTCCCACACCAAGTTCCTGACCGCGAAGTTGGCGGGTACTGCCAAGCCCAGCATGGCTGATCGGGATGTGCTGGCCGGGGCGCTCGCGCAGATCGAGAGCAGCTACGCCTGGAGCTGTAGCGGTGTGTTCGTGATGATCTCCTACGGCCTGCCGTATTTCAACCGGCTTCCATCGGCGGTCACCGACGCGTACATGCCTAGGCTTGCGAGCGACCCGAAGCGTTGGGTGTTGGAGGAGGCCAT
>JAYUMN010000517.1:0-4079 GCA_043762595.1 Frankiales bacterium | reverse complement strand
GCGGCGCCAACGAGCACCGCGCCGAGCCGGCTGTCGGCGAGCCGCTGCCCCACGAGCAGCGACGGGTAGCTGAACATCGCCCAGGCGAGCGGGATGACGAGCGGTACGCCGATGATCTTTGCGCCGAGGCTGCCGGCGTAGTCGTAGGCGCCGAACGGCACGCCGGTCGCGGTGCCGAACGCCTCGACGACGAGCCCGATCCCGGCGCTGATAGTCACGAGCGCAGCGGTCCAAGCCGGTCCACGGTGGACGACTGCGTGGCTCGTGCTGGCCAGGAAGAAGCAGATGACCGTGCCGACGGTCAGCAGATCGCGTCGGTGGCCGTGCACGAGCGGGTAGGCGATCTGCAGCAGGACGGTCGCCGCCGCCAGGGCGAGTGGCACCAGCGCACCAGGCAGCACAGCGCGCTGACGCTGGGGCAGCGTCGTCGACACCACGCGGCTCAGACCGTGCGGAAGGTCGCGCGCAGGCGGGCGACGGCGTCGGCGAGCGCGCTGCGGGCGGCCGGGCCGTGCTCGGCGAACCAGCCGGGCAGCTCCTCGACGAGGTCGTCGTAGGCCTCGCCGAGCGTTTCACCGGCCAGGGCCCGGCCGGCCACCGGATCGTCATACAGCAGGTGCCAGAGCTCGGAAACCTCGGCGGTGGTCGGCTCGGGGGCGCCGCTGCTCAGCCAGCCGCCGAGGTCGAGATCGACTTCGTCCGGCAGGTCGTCGTCGAGCTCGAGGCCACGCTCCTGGGCATGGTGCTCGAGCGCCGCGCGACTGCCGAACAGCAGCACCTTGCCGTGCTCGGCGAGCAGGACATCGGTCTCGGTCTCGTCGTCGACCGTCCAGCCGACGTGCCAGCGGGCGGCGCCGTCGATAACGAGCACCTCGTAGAGCTCAGCCACGTCGGACCGCCTTCAGGGCTCGGGACATGGGGGTCGGGCTGCGGTCGGCGAGGGCCACCCGGGCTGCGGACCGGCCGCTCGCACCAAAGACGCCACCACCGGGGTGGGTCGATGCGCCGCACAGATAGAGGCCGGCCACGCCGGGCACGCGATAGCCGGCCAGCTCGGGCATCGGCCGCCACATGAACATCTGGTCGAACGCCATCTCGACGTGCATCACCTGGCCTGATCGCAGGCCCAGCTCGCGTTCGAGGTCCAGCGGGGTCTGCACGTGCATCTGCTCGACACTGGCGGCGAAGCCCGGCGCGACCCGGTCGACGGCCTCGACGAGCTTGGTCCCCTCGCGTTCGGCGATGGCGTCCCAGGTCTCGCCGTTGGACAGCTGGTAGGGATGCCACTGCCCCCACACGGTGATGTTGTGCTTGCCGGCTGGGGCGATGGTGTCGTCGAAGGCGCTGAACGTCATCGCAAGCGCCGCCGGCCGCTCCGGCGGCAGCCCGGCGTTGAACTCCCCGTGCGCCTTACGCAGGAACTGACGGCTCGGCGCGAGCAGCTGCATCGCGCGGTAGGTGTCCTGCGTCGCACCGGGGTAGCGCGGCAGGTCGCTGGTCGCGAGCCGGACGACCATGCCGATGCCGTTGCCGGTGCGGATCGTGCGCCGCGCCCGGTCCAGCAGATCCCCCGGTGGCGCGTCAAGCAGCTCCAGGGTGGCGAGCACGTGGCAGGCGCCGATGACCGTGGCCGCCGGCAGGTGCGCCCCGGACGCGGTCAGCACGCCGGTGACTGCCCCGGCGTGCGACGTGACGGCGGCCGCGCCGTCGCCCAGGCGCACCGTGCCGCCGTAGGACTCCAGCCGCCGCTGCAGGGCCTCGCTGAGCATTCCCGACCCGCCCTTGGGATGGCCGGGGGGCAGCAGGTGCATGACGGTGTTCCAGCCGACCAGGTCGGCGGTCGCGACCTCAGACGTCGCTGGGCCGGACTGCGCGCCCATCCAGGCCAGCGCGGTCTTGAGCCGCTCGTCGTCGAAGTGCTCGTCGAGCAGCGAGTCGCCGCTGGTCAGGAATTGCCGGGACAGCTCCAGACCGTCCAGGCCGGTGCCCTTGCCGACCCCCCACAGGGTGCGGCCGAGCCGGGCCGGCGACGGCGGTCCACCGAAGGCCTCGAAGACCTTGCTGTTGCGCGCCGACCAGTCCAGCACGAAGGCCCGGTAGGCGTCGGCGTCTTTGGTCCCGCAAACCGATTCGATGCTCGTGCAGGTGCGGTCCAGATCGACGTAGAAGTGGATGCCCTGCTCGCCGAACGGCGCGAAGCCCCACGGGTCGAGGTCCTGGTATTCCAGCCCACACAGATCCAGCCGGAGGTCTTCGATGATGCCGGTGTGCCGGACCATGATGTGGGCGCTCGAGCCGCGGTCCATCCGGTAGCCGGGGAAGCGCTCGACGGTGCTGACCGCGCCACCGACGACGGTGTCGCGCTCGACCACCTCGACCGCCAGCCCGGCCCTGGCCAGATAGCAGGCGGCGACCAGGCCGTTGTGGCCGGCGCCGACGACGACGACGCGGTCCCGGATCACGCTGTTGACCCTAGGTGCAGCCCGAGGACGGCGAACTCGCGCGGATCGCCCGGGAAGCTCAGGTGGCGGACCAGGTCGGTCCAGCCCCCGGCTCGGTAAAACGCGCGGGCCCGCGTCTCGAGGTCCGGCGTGGTGAGGATGGCGGTGCGGGCCGGCGTGCCCGCCAGCAGGTCGGCCAGCAGCCGACGGCCGAGGCCGGCGCCCTGATGGGTCGGCAGCACATGCAGCTCGCAGACCTCGAAGGAATCGACGAGCCAGGCGTCCACCTGCCCCGTGGTCATGGCGGCCCGGACCTGGTCGTGCCACCACTGGCCCGCCGCACCGAGATAGCCGTAGCCGATGCCAATCAGCCGACTACGGTCGAGCGAGGCGACGGCTCGCAGGCCAGCCCGGTCGAGGTGCCCGGCCAGGACCCCACGACGGCTCCGGGCCGCCGGCCGAGGCACCTCCATCGCCTCGGCGTAGACGTCGAGGACCTGCTCGGCGTTGGCGGCGAGGGTGGCCCGGTCCCAGGCGACCAGCTCGATCATGCCAACCGACCGGTCGTGCTCAGCACCTCGAAGCGGGCGAACAACTCCTCGGCGTACCACCCCTCGGTGGCGGTCCGGCCGATCGCGCCGATGTGCTCGGGGCTGCGGTGGGCGAACTCGCGCAGTGCGGTGGGGGAGTCCCAGAGGCTGAACGTGCCCTGCAGCCCGACCGGCGCCTCGCCGATGCCGACGGCCGCCTGCAGGCCCGGTTGCCGGTGCAGCTCGGCGCTGACTGGCGGGACCGCCCGCCAGAACGTCGCGGCCTTGCGGGCAGTGAGCCGGGCGCGGGTGACGGCGGCCACCGGCCCGTCGTACCGCGTTGGGGTGGGGTCGCCGAAAGGGGCCCGGCCGCTCCACCGGCCCCGGCTGACGAGTGGCCGCAGGTCGGCCCGGAACACCTCGGTGGCAAGGGCCTCCCAGGACCGCGCGACGGCGAAGTCGCGGGCGGCGCCGGCGTCGGCCCAGGTCGCGAGCAGCCCCCAGCGCAGCGGATCGGCGTCGCGGGCGGTGAAGGTTCGGCCGTCACCGGTGCCGAGCAGCTTGGCGAAGCGCACGCCGGGGGTACGCCGGATCTGGGCCCGGTCCAGGCCCATCCGGGCGAGGGCCGCCGGGACATGCCCCGGCGAGACCCGCCACAGGTGCAGGGTGACGAGCGCCGGGACCGGTTCCACAGCGTCGAGCCTGTCACGGGACTGCGGGGGGTCGCCTGTTGGTTGTCGTGCAACGTGGAGTTGCAGCAGATCGCCGAACAGGCCGGCCGGGACCTCGAGACCGCCACCCCGCGGGAGGTCTTTCGCTGGGCCGTCGACACCTTTGGCCCGCGCTTCGCCATCACCTCCTCGATGGGCGACGGGGTGCTCGCCTCGCTCGCCCCGGGTGTGGATGTCATTTTCCTTGACACCGGCTACCACTTCGCCGAGACGATCGGCACCCGTGATGCGGTCGCCCAGGTGTACGACGTCAACGTGCGGACCATGTTGCCGCTGCTGACCGTTGCCCAGCAGGACGCCGAGCACGGCGCTGAGCTTTGGCGGCGCGATCCCGATGCCTGTTGCGCGATGCGCAAGGTCGAGCCGCTTGCGCGAGG
>JAYUMN010000516.1:0-1510 GCA_043762595.1 Frankiales bacterium | reverse complement strand
AAAAGAGTCGTTGAAGGAGTCTCGTGAAGCCCATCTCGCGCGCGCAGACCGGCACCATCGGTCTTGCCGTCATCGCGCTGCTGTCAGGAATCGTCGGGGTCACCGGCATCGCGTCGGCGTCGACCGAGCCGGCTCCGTCAGCGCCGATCCCTGCACCGTCGTCGCTGTCCCCGGACGACTGCCTGGACAAGACGGTGACCCCGGCGCGGGACACCGACACCGGCTGCCACTTGCCGGTGCCGGCGCGCAAGACCGTGAAGCTGGATTGGCAGCCGGTCCCGGGTGCGACCGGCTACCGGGTGCAGGTCGGCACCGACAACACCTGGTCGGATGACCCGACCTTCGAGCAGGACGTGGTCTCCAGTGAGGTCACCCTGCCCGTATCGCTGCCGCACGCCTCATACGTCTGGCGGGTGGCGGCTATGCGCGGCAAGCAAACCGGGCACTGGAGCTCCGAGAGCAGCCAACTGCAGCCGGACGCGCAGTTCACCCGGGGTTGGCGCGACGTCGCCCAGCCCTCGACCCCGATGCAGGGCAGCACGGTCACCAGTGCACGAACCACCTTCACCTGGTCGCCAGTGGCCGGGGCGTCCAGCTATGAGCTCCAGGTCAGCAGTCGCAACGACTTCGGTCGGAGCGCAGCTGGGGCCCCGGACACGACCTCGGATCCGACGGCGCAGACCCAGACCTCCGGACAGACGAACTACTGCTACACGGCTCGCACCCGCATCACACCGTTCACCGAAGATGCCCACCACGCCGAGGACGCCCCGGGGGCGTGCGTTTTCGCGCCGTTCCCGGCCGGGACCCAGCTCTTCTGGCGAGTGCGTCCGCTGGACCGGTTCGTCACCGGCGCAGCCGACAACGACACCACGCCGGCGAGCACCGTCGGGATCTCGCACCTGCCGCCGGTCAAGGCCCCGGACGAGACCGACATCGTGAAGGAGTGCCCAGCCAGCAAGCTCATCATCCCGAGCCCGGCCCCGTCGGCGTCGGCGGCCGCCACTCCTGCTCCGACGGCCAGTGCCACACCTGCTCCGACGTCGACACCACTGGCCGTCAGCCCGTTGGGCGCCGATGCCCACGCCGGTCCGGACTGCGCCCCGACGCACCCGTCCGAGCTCGGCTCGTGGAGCGCCGTCTCCTCATTCACCGAGCAGCCGGCGCCGCCGGCTGCGGGCAGCTGCGCCAATGGGCTGGTCTGCACCGCCTCGCTGGCTCAGGAGCCGGACGGCGCCTGCAAGGTCACGAGCGCCGCTGCCCCGGACAAGGCCCTGTGCCGCGACTTCCCGACGCTGAGCTGGGATGCCGTCGCCGGAGCGACGAGATACCGGGTCAACATCGGGCTGGACGACCAATTCAGCAATATCCAACGGATCGTCGAGACATCCGCCCTGACATGGACACCGACCGACAGCTGGCGTGACAGCACCCCCGGCACCTCGTACTACTACGCGGTGCAGGCGTGCAACGACAGCGGCTGTGGCGCCGTCACGAGCACGCCGCCGTC
>JAYUMN010000515.1:0-1615 GCA_043762595.1 Frankiales bacterium | reverse complement strand
ACCTATGCCGAGCCGCACTGCTACGACCTGTGCGAGACCCACGCCGGCCGGCTCACCGTCCCGCGCGGGTGGGAGGTGGTGCGCCACGACCCCGACCCGGCGCAGACCAGGGCCCGCAGTAGCGACGACCTCGAGGCGCTCGCCGACGCCGTCCGCGAGGCCGCCCGTCCAGCCCGCGCCGCCGAGCCGCACGCCGGCTCGCCAGCGACTGGTCGACGGGGACATCTGCGCGCGGTGCCGACGCCGACCTGATGTTCTGTCGAGTTGTACCTATTTCAGTTGATTTGGTATGGACACGCCGAACACTCAAGGCGTCCCACCTCTGCGCCGAAAGCTCTGGAGTCGCCCCTAACCAGCAACCTCTGGAGTTTTCTGTGTCGCTCGTGACCACGCCCACCAGCCAGCTCAAGACCTGCGGCCAATGCCGCGGGACCCGGGTCACGCACATCGCCATGACGCTCACCGACGGTTCGGCCGTCGACTTCACCTCCTGCCACTCCTGTGAGTCCCGGAGCTGGACGCAGGCCGGTTCCGACCTCGACGTCTCGGCGGTCCTGCGCAAGGCGCACAAGCCCAAGCTGGTCAAGGAGCTCGCCTCCTGAGCTGAGTAGGGTCAAGGACGTGAGTGACCTCTCCAGCATCGTCAAGGCCTACGACGTCCGCGGGGTCGTCCCCGACGAGCTCGACACCGACATCGCCCGCGCCATCGGGGCCGCGTTCGCGCAGTTCACCGGCGCCTCGCGCATCGTGACCGCGCGCGACATGCGCAAGTCCGGCGTCGCCCTCGGCAAGGCTTTCGCCGAGGGCGTCACCAGCCAGGGTGTCGACGTCGTCGAGAGCGGGCTCGGCTCGACCGACCTGCTCTACTACGCGGCCGGCTCGATGGACGTCCCGGGGGCGATGTTCACCGCGAGCCACAATCCGGCGAAGTACAACGGCATCAAGCTCTGCCTCGCCGGCGCCCGTCCGGTCGGCCAGGAGAGCGGTCTGGTGCAGATCCGCGAGCAGGCCGAGCGGTTTCTCGACGAAGGCCTCCCGAGCGCCGACCATCAGGGCACGGTGACCCAGCAGGACGTGCTGGCCGGCTACGCGTCGTACATGAAACAGCTCGTGCCGGACCTGGCCGGCATCCGCCCACTCAAGGTCGTTGTCGACGCCGGCAACGGGATGGGCGGGCACACGGTGGCCACGACGTTCCAGGGGCTGCCGCTGGAGGTGGTGGAGATGTACTTCGAGCTCGACGGCAGCTTCCCCAACCACGAGGCCAACCCGATCGACCCGGCCAACACCGCTGACCTGCAAGCCCGGGTGGTGGCCGAGGGCGCCGACCTCGGCCTCGCCTTCGACGGCGACGCCGATCGCTGCTTCGTCATCGACGAGCGCGGCGAGATCGTCAGCCCGAGCGTGCTCACCGCCCTGATCGCCGCCCGTGAGCTGGCCAAGGACCCTGGCTCGACGGTCATCCACAACCTGATCACCAGTCGGGCTGTCCCGGAGGTCGTCCGCGAGCACGGCGGCACCCCGATCAGGACCCGCGTCGGCCACTCCTTCATCAAGGCCGAGATGGCCCGGACCGGCGCCGTCTTCGGTGGCGAGCACTCCGGCCACTTCTACT
>JAYUMN010000514.1:0-2058 GCA_043762595.1 Frankiales bacterium | reverse complement strand
ACTGCCAGGCGAAAGCTTGCACGGCGACAAAGACGGCGAGCAGCTGCAGCCGGGCACGCAGCGGGAGGGCGCCATAGCGGACCGGGCGCTTGCGCAAAGTCGGTCGTAGGCCCCGGAGCCGCGCCCGCCTGGTGCGCCGGCGGGCGGCCGCCTCGACACTCGCCAGCTGAGCGGCTTGCCTTGCTGCACGGCTTTTTTGTCGCTCCCGGCTCACAGCCCGCCGACCCAGTTCGCGAGCAGGACCGCACCTGCATCCCCACTCTTCTCCGGGTGGAACTGCGTCGCGGACAGCACGCCGCGCTCGACCGCGGCGGCGAACGGGCCACCGTGGTCGGCGGTGCTCACCAGCGCGTCGGGTACGTCGTGGGCTGCGTAGGAGTGCACGAAGTAGAAGCGCTCCCCCTCGACGCCGGCAAACAACCGGGAGCCCTCGGCGACATCCACGGTGTTCCAGCCCATGTGCGGGACAACCGGGGCTTCGAGGCGGGTCACGTCGCCGGCCAGGATGCCGAGACCGGTGCTCTGCTCGCCGTGTTCGAAGCCCCGCTCGAACAACACCTGCATACCAACGCAAATCCCGAGCACCGGACGCTGTTTGCGCAGGCGGTCCCAGATGACGGTGCCCCCGCGCACGGCGTTGAGGCTGCGCATACAAGCACCGAACGCGCCGACGCCGGGCACGACCAATCCGTCGGCGTTCCTGGCCGCGTCGAGGTCCCTGGTCACCGTGACGTCGGCGCCGGCTCGCACCAGGGCCCGTTCGGCAGAGCGCAGGTTGCCAGAGCCGTAGTCGAAGACGACAACCTTGCTCACGCCCGGCCCATCACAGTGAGCCTTTGGTGCTCGGTACCCCGGTGACCCGCGGGTCGAGCTCGACCGCGGTGCGCAGCGCCCGGGCCACCGCCTTGAACTGCGCCTCGACCAGGTGGTGCGCGTTGCGGCCGGCGAGCACTCGGACGTGCAGCGCGATGCCGGAGGTCGCCACGAACGACTCCCAGATGTGCCGGGTCAGGGACGTGTCGTAGGAGCCGATCAGCTCGACCATCGGGGGTTCGTCGTGCACGACGTACGGTCGGCCGGACAGGTCGACGGCCGCCTGCACCAGGCACTCGTCAAGGGGCACCAGGGCGTCACCGAACCGGCGGATCCCGGCCTTGTCGCCGAGCGCCTCTTTGAGCGCCTGGCCGAGGGCGAGGCTGGTGTCCTCGACGGTGTGGTGCGCGTCGACGTCGAGGTCACCCCTGGTCACCACGGTCAGGTCGAACCCACCGTGCCGCCCCAACTGGCCAACCATGTGGTCGAAGAACGGCACTCCGGTGTCGGACCTGCCCTGTCCGGTCCCGTCCAGATCGAGCTCGACCCGGACGGCGGACTCCTTGGTGGTGCGCTCGACCAGCGCGGTACGCGACATGCTCGACAGGCTATCGGCGCCGCCCGAGGGGGGTGGCCAGCCGCAGCGGAGGTCGCGCCCGGCGATACCTCCCAACCGCGCAAAGATCAACCGAGCTGCCCCGGCGGCCGCCGCACCCTCGTGATCTTTGTGCCGTTGGCGAGCCTACTGACGCTCCCAGCCGCGCAAAGATCAACTCGACAGGCCCCGGCAGCCCCGCCGCGGATGATCTTTGCGCATGTTGATGAGCCTAAGAACCCTCCCAGCCGCACAATGATCTACTGGGCCGGCCGCGCAGTTGCTCCCCTTACGCTGCCCGGGTGCTCAGGACCGTGACGGCGACCCGCTACGTCGCACCGCTGCGCGAGGGCGGCTCGCTGCCCGGGCTGATGGAGGCCGACGACCTCGGGATGTACGTCGTCAAGTACGTCGGAGCCGGCCAGGGCCGCAAGGCGCTCATCGCCGAGATCGTCTGCGGGGAGCTCGCCCGGCGGCTCGGCCTGCCCGTGCCCGAGCTGACGCTCGTCAACCTCGACCCGCTGCTCGGCCGGTCCGAGCCCGACGAGGAGGTCCAGGACCTGCTGCGCGCGAGCGGTGGGCTCAACCTCGGCATGGACTTCCTGCCCGGATCGCTCGGCTTCGATCCGGTCGCGCACACCGCCCCGCCG
>JAYUMN010000513.1:0-1743 GCA_043762595.1 Frankiales bacterium | reverse complement strand
GCGGGAGGGATACATAGCGGCAGTGTCACCGTCGAAACCACCACCGGCTATCGACCAGGGGTCCTAGGACGCAAGTCGCCCCTAGCTGAAGCGAGCTGGCATGGCTGGGCAGTTGCGTTGTTGGTGATGGTGCTGCCACCAGCAGCTGCGGCTGGCGGGGCTGCATCGGCCGTCAGACGCCCCACGGCCGTGACGTCCTGCGGTCGCTGACAAGCAGAGCAGCAGGTAGCTGACTGAGGTCAGGTCGTGGACAGCGCCCGCAGTCGCGCTGCGGCGAGCGCGCTGGGCTCGGTCCGCGCTGAGAGACTGGAGCCCGACGCGCTCACCCGGCAGATCCTGGAACTGTGGTTGCGCGGGATCAGCGACGAGCGGCTCGCGCTGATACGTCGGCGGCTGGCGGCTCAGCAGCCCGTGCATGACTTGCTCCCGGTGGGGTCCCTGCCCTGACCTGTCGTAGCTCCGGGCAGGGCCGGCCGGGACCGGCAGCCCGCTAGGTGGCCGCCGGCGACCCGTACGCGTATCCGGGTACCGATGTGCTCCGCAACCTGCAGGGCCTGCGGGACCGGGATCAGCTCACAGCGCTCGAGATGATGGTGACGACGCTGGCTCTCGCCGGGTTGGAGGCGACCCGGCTGCCCGGCCAGTACGACTTGGCGCACCTACTGGCGTTCCACTGGCAGGTGTTCGCCGACGTGTACCCGTGGGCGGGGGAGCTGCGGACCGTCGCGATCAACCAGCCCGGCGCGGTGTTCTGCCTGCCGCAGCACCTGACCAGCTACGCCAACGAGGTGCTTGGCCGGCTGGCACACCACCATTGGCTGCGTGACACCGCCCGGGAGGTGTTCCTGGGCGGGCTGTCGGCGTTGTGGGCCGACTTGAATAGTCTGCACCCGTTCCGGGAGGGCAACGGCCGAGGCGCCCGCGCCTTCCTGCTTTGTCGGCCGACGCTGGGTGGCCGTTGAGTTGGGCCGGCCTGGATGCCGGGGTGAACCTGCGCGCCAGTGTCGCCGCGCACCAAGGCGATGACGCCTCGATGCGCGCCCTACTCGATCGGCATATCGCGCCGCACCCGGCGCCCCCACCGCCGAGCCGAGCGGATGGCGCCACCGCCGTGGCCACCGCCGCGACCACTTACCCCACCCCGCTCAGCGAAGCCCGTAGCCACGCTCAGCCCCCCTACCGAGACACCCCGGCGACCGATCCCCGCCGCGCCGACCCCCGCCGCGCAGCTTCCAAGGCCGCTAAGCCGCGGCCGGCCGGCTAGCCCTTCGGCCCTCGGCCGGACGTCATCCGACAGGTCCAGCAGGGTCGTCTGGGTGTGCTTGGTCAGGTGGGTTGGGGTAGCCAGGGCTGGCCTTCGGCGAGTTGGACCAGTGTCTGGTAGATGTTGATGTTGTTTTTACCGGCGGTGGCGGTGGCCCTCGCGGTGTCGGCGGGTTGGCTCGAGGCTCGGAAGTGCTCGGGGGTGCTGCCCGAGCGCGGCGAAGCCCAGCCGGTCGTATCCCTGACGGTACGGGCTGATTGGGCGGCAGGGCGCAGGCAAGCAGTTTGTCGTGGCCTACCGCAGGGGCGGGACCCGGTATGGGCAGGCGCTGGAACAGCACAATGTGTTGGCGCTGAACGGGCAGCAGAACAGTACGGCACGATGGCGGTTCCGGGGGACACTCGCGGGATGACGGCGCACCTCAACGTGGAGATCAAGGCCCGCTGCGCGGACCCCGACGCGGCGCTGCGGCACCTGCT
>JAYUMN010000512.1:0-5056 GCA_043762595.1 Frankiales bacterium | reverse complement strand
TTGGTGGCTCGGCCCCGGCACCCTGGGCGCGGTGCGCGGTGCGGTGCACGATGTCGGTGGCCGTCGGGTGCTGCCGACCTACCATCCGAGCGCGGCGCTGCGCGGCGGACCGGCGGGCGAGCCGATGCGGCTCCTGCGCGAGGACCTCGCCCTGGCCGTCCGGCTGGTCGCGTGAACGGCAGCTGGCAGCTGGCGACGGTCGAGGACACCCGCGCGTTCGGGCAGCGCCTGGCCGCCGGGCTGCGCGCCGGCGACCTCGTCGTGCTGTCCGGCCCACTCGGCGCCGGCAAGACCGCGCTGACGCAGGGCATCGGCGTCGGACTCGGCGTACACGGTCGGGTGACGAGCCCGACGTTCGTGCTCGCGCGGGTGCACCGCGGGCCACTGCCGCTCGTGCACGTCGACGCCTACCGGCTACAGGGCGGCCCTCGGTGGGAACTCGACGACCTCGACCTCGACGCCGACCTGCCGCACAGCGTCACGGTCGTCGAATGGGGTGAGGGCCTGGTCGAGCAGTTGGCCGAGTCGCGATTGGAGGTGCGGCTGGAGCGGCACGACGACGACAGTCGCACCGCGACGGTCGTGGGTGTCGGCGAACGCTGGTCGGCAGGTGGCGGGCAGGGCAGACTCCCGACACCATCCCGTCGAGATCCCGGAGACGATGCGCCATGTCCCTGACCATCGCCAGCATCCTGGCCGAAGCCGCTGTCCGGCACGCCGACCGCACCGCCGTCGTCAATGGGCCGGCGCGCATCACCTACGCCGAGTTGTGGGACGAGGCCAGGCGCTACGCCACGGTCCTTCGCGCCAAGGGCATCGGCGCGGGCGACAAGGTGGCGTTGCTGCTGCCCAACACCGAGCATTTCCCGCTCGCCTACTTCGCCGTGCTCGCCCTCGGCGGGGTGTGCGTGCCGGTGCATGCGCTGCTGAAGGCGGAGGAGATCGAGTACGTCCTGTCCGACTCCGGTGCCAGGGTGCTCGTCTGCGCTGCGCCGCTGCTCGGTGAGGGCGCCAAGGGTGCGGAGCTGGCCGGCGTGCCGGTGTTCGCGGTCATGGACGGCGGCGACGCATCGGTCGAGCGGCTCGACGAGCTGGCACGGACCGCCGACCCGATCACCGCGATCGTGCCGCGCGAGGCTGGGGACACCGCCGTCGTGCTTTACACGAGCGGCACGACCGGCAAGCCCAAGGGCGCCGAGATCACCCATCTCAACGTCATCATGAACGTCGACGTCTCCTCGACCGATTCATTCGACATCGGCCCGGACGACGTCGTGCTCGGTTGCCTGCCGCTGTTCCACACCTTCGGTCAGACCGTCTGCATGAACACCTCGTTCCGGGTGGGGGCGTCGGTCGTCATGCTGCCGCGCTTCGACGGCCGGGCGGCGCTCGACCTGCTCGTCGACGAGCACTGCACCATCTTCATGGGGGTGCCGACGATGGCCATCGCGCTCCTGGAGGCGGCCAAGAGCACCGAGCGTCGGCCGGCTCTGAAGTACGCCCTGTCCGGTGGCGCTGCCTTGCCCGTGACGGTCCTTGAGAAGTTCGCGGAGGTCTTCGCCTGTGCGGTGCTCGAGGGCTACGGGTTGACCGAGACCTCGCCGGTCGCGACGTTCAACCAGAAGTCCTTCGAGCCGCGGCCCGGCACCGTCGGCAAAGCCATCTGGGGGGTCGAGGTGGAGATCGCCAAGGCCGAGCTGGAAGAGCGGATCGTGCTGCTGCCGACCGGGGAGCTCGGCGAGATCATCGTGCGCGGGCACAACGTGTTCAAGGGCTACCTGAACAAGCCCGAGGCGACCGCGGCGGCGATCGTCGACGGGTGGTTTCGCACCGGCGATCTTGGGACGAAGGACGCCGAGGGCTACGTCACTATCGTCGACCGCAAGAAGGACATGGTGCTGCGGGGCGGGTACAACGTCTACCCGCGTGATGTCGAGGAGGTCCTGCTGCGACACCCCGCGGTCGCGCAGGTGGCCGTGATCGGGTTACCGCACCCGAGCCTGGGCGAAGAGGTCTGCGCCGTGGTGATCACCGACGGCGAGTTGACCGAAGACGATCTGATCGCCTGGGCCAAAGGGCAACTGGCGGCCTACAAGTATCCTCGCCGGGTGTTCTTCACCGATGCCCTGCCGCTTGGCCCGTCCGGCAAGGTGCTCAAGCGAGAGCTCGTCGCCACCCATCGCGAGGACCTCGCGAAGTAGCCGTGCTCGTCATCGGGATCGACACCTCGACGCCGGCCGTCTCAGTCGCCCTGGTCGACACCGACGTCGGGCTGCTCGGCGAGCGGGTCGTCATCGACGATCGGCGGCACGGCGAGGTGCTGGCGGTCGGCATCCGCGGCGTCCTGACCGCGGCCGGACGGGTGGCGCGCCAGCTCGACGCGGTCGTCGTGGGGCTGGGCCCTGGGCCGTTCACCGGCCTGCGGGTCGGGATCGTCACTGCGGCGTCCTTCGGTGACGCGCTTGGCATCGAAGTGCACGGCAGCTGCTCGCTGGACGGCCTCGCCCAGCCGGGTCAGCCGACCCTCGCGGTCACCGACGCCCGCCGCCGGGAGGTGTACTGGGCGGCGTACGACGCGACGGGGGCCCGGGTAGCTGGGCCGCACGTCGACGCCCCGGCAGTGGCCCGGGCCGCCTCGACCGGCCGAAGCGTCGTCGGGGCCGGCGCGCACCTGTACGCCTTCGACGGGGTGCTGGACGTCCCCCGTTGGCCGTCGGTGGCGGCGCTGATTGCCCGCACGTCGCTGACAGCGGCGCCGGGGCCGCTCGTCCCGTTCTACCTGCGCCGGCCGGACGCCCAGGAGCCGCCGGGCCTGGTCGCGGCACCGCGACGCCGGTGAGCGACGGCCCGCGCTGGCTCGACGCCTTCCCGCACGACTGGGACGCCGCCCACGAGCGCACCGTGCACGGCCGGTCCGGCACGGTCATCTACTACCCCGGGGCCCGCCGCGACGGCGGTTCGGACGGCGTCTGGCTGCGGATCACCCCGCCGGGCCTACCGTCGTGGACTGGGGTGTTCTGCTCCGACAACGTGTCCGGCCGGCTCAACGTGGTTGCCAGCTGGCCGGAGCCGAACACAGTGTTCGTGGCCGCGGGCGGCCCGCCGTACCTCGTGAACGCCCGGGATCCGGACCAGTGGAGCCGGATCGACCGGTGGACCCGGCGCTTCGAGCCGGTTGGCGGCTTGGCGCTCCTGCTCGACCAGGACGTCCTCGCGGCGTACGACGGGGCCGGGCTGGCCTGGGAGAGCGACCAGCTCGGTCCGGCCGCCGAGTGGCTGGGCGTGCTCGACGACGAGGTGCACCTGCGGGCAGGTGGGCTGCGGCACCGGATCGATCTGCGGCACGGCCGGACCAGCACCGAGCCGATGCCGGGATGAGCGCCGAGCTGGCCCGACTGCGCTGGTGGCATCTGGACGAGGTCCTCGAGCTCGAGCGCTCGCTGTTCGGCGACGAACCCTGGACGGCGTATCACTTCTGGTCCGAGCTGGGGCAGGTGCAGACGCGGTACTACCTGGTGGCGCTGGACGCCGGCCTTGTCGTCGGGTACGCCGGGCTGTGCGACCACCCGGACGAGGCGTTCGTCCAGACGATGGCGGTCGCGCCGACGCACCAGCGTTGTGGGCTCGGCGCGCGGCTGCTGGCCGACCTGCTGGCGGAGGCGGTCCGCCGACGTCAGCGGACAGTCAGCCTTGAGGTGCGGGCCGACAACGGGCCGGCCCAGCGGCTGTACGGCAGGCACGGTTTCCGACAGGTGGCGATCAGGCGGGGTTACTACCCGGGCGGCATCGACGGGTGGGTGCTGACCCGGACCGCCGGGGACCTGCCGCGCCTAGGCTCGGCTGGGTGAGCGCCGAACCTCTCGTCCTCGGGATCGAGACGTCCTGCGACGAGACCGGGATCGGGATCGTGCGCGGCCGGGCGCTGCTCGCTGATGCGGTGGCGAGCTCGGTCGAGGAGCACGCCCGCTTCGGTGGCGTGGTCCCGGAGGTGGCCTCCCGGGCGCACCTGGAGGCGATGGTCCCGACCGTGCACCGCGCGCTCGCCACCGCTGGGGTGCGGCTGGCCGACCTCGACGCGATCGCCGTCACCGCCGGCCCGGGCCTGGCCGGTGCGCTGCTGGTCGGGGTGGCCGCCGCCAAGGCCTACGCGCTGGCCCTGGGCCTGCCGCTGTTCGGGGTCAACCACCTGGCCGCCCACGTCGCCGTCGACGTGCTCGAGCACGGGCCGCTGCCCGAGCCGTGCATCGCCCTGCTCGTCTCGGGCGGGCACTCCTCGCTGCTGCTCGTCGAGGACGTCACCAAGACGATGACCCCGCTCGGGCAGACCGTCGACGACGCCGCCGGCGAGGCCTTCGACAAGGTCGCCCGGCTGCTGGGGCTTGGCTTTCCCGGCGGTCCGCCGATCGACCGGCTGGCCACCGGCGGTGACCGTGCAAAGATCATCTTCCCGCGCGGCATGGGCGCGGACCCGTCGTACGACGTGTCGTTTTCGGGGCTCAAGACGGCGGTGGCCCGGTGGGTCGAGCGGCACGACGGACCGGTGCCGGTCGCGGACGTCTGCGCCAGCTTTCAGGAGGCGGTCGTCGACGTGCTGACCGCCAAGGCGGTCCGGGCCTGCCTGGAGTACGGCGTCGACACGCTGCTGGTCGGTGGCGGCGTCGCCGCCAACAGCCGCCTGCGGGCGCTCGCCCAGGAGCGCTGCGACGCCGCCGGGCTCCGGCTGCGGGTCCCCCGCGCCGGGCTGTGCACCGACAACGGCGCGTTGGTGGCCGCCCTCGGCGCCCGGCTGGTCCAAGCCGGTGTCGCGCCCTCGCCGCTCGACCTGCCGGCCGACAGCTCGATGGCCGTGACCGAGGTGTGCTGCAGCTGACCGCTCAAGAGCCTCCGCCGAGCTGCCGACCTTGCATCGGGGCGCCGGTGCACGTCGAGGTTGGGGAGCACGGATGGGTACTGGAGGTGCGGACACCGGCAGCACGAGCACCGTCCGGGCCGTGGCGGCCGGTCTCGCGGCGGTCGGCGTCGAGTTTGTCGTGCTGGTCGGGCTGCACGAGTTGCC
>JAYUMN010000511.1:0-1858 GCA_043762595.1 Frankiales bacterium | reverse complement strand
CGCGCTCGCCGAGCGCCCCGACAGCGAGGTCGGAAGACCGACCACGACCAGCACCACGTCGCGTTCGGCAACCAGGTCGCCGACCCGCTCGTAGCCTGGTGCTGGCACCGTTTCGACCGGCGAGGCAAGGATGCGGTGCGGGTCGCTGGCAGCCACGCCAACCCGCACGGTGCCGACATCGACGGCCAGCACGACGCCCTGGGCCGCGCTCATCAGCCGCCGGTCGCCACCCGGCCAACGAGGTGCTCGGCCCTGGCCAGCGCGTCGGCGATGCCGGCGGGGTTGGTGCCGCCGCCCTGCGCCACATCATCGTTGCCGCCTCCCTTGCCGTTGACGGCGGGGGCCGCCTCACGGAGCAGCGCGTTGGCCGACAGGCCACGGGCCCGACCGGCCTCGTTGACCGCCGCGACCAGGGTGACCCGCTCGCCACCGGCGGCGACCACGACCGCGCCGGGTCCGGTCAGCCGGCCGCGGATGTCGAGCGCGAGGCCCCGGACCAGGTCGCCAGCGGTGCCAGCCGGCGCCTCGATCCCCACATAGGAGACGCCGTAGACATCGACGGCGGCTGCCGCAAAGCTGCCCGCCTGCTGCAGGACCGCGCCGGCCCGCAGCGCGGCGAGCTCCTTCTCGACCTCGCGCAACCGGGCCACCGTCGCGGTGATCCGGTCGGGCAGCCGCTCGACAGGCACCTTGAAGTCGTTGGCGAGCTGGGCGAGCAGGACGTGCTCGCGAGCCAGGTAGTGGTAGGCGTCGAGCCCGACCAGGCCCTCGACCCGGCGAACGCCGGCACCGATGGAGCTCTCGGACAGCAGCTTGATCATCCCCAACTGTCCGGACCGAGCCGCGTGGGTGCCGCCGCACAGCTCGCGGGCGTAGTCGCCGACCTCGACGACCCGCACGGCGTCGCCGTACTTCTCCCCGAACAGCGCCATCGCACCAACCCGGCGGGCCTCGTCCTGGGTGGTCACGAAGGCGCGCACCTCGAGGTCGGCGAGGGCGATCTCGTTGATCTCCTGCTCGACGTCGGCCAGCGCCGAGGCCGGCACCGCTCCTGGCGAGGAGAAGTCGAACCGGAACCGGCCAGGGGCGTTCAGTGACCCGGCCTGGGTGGCCTGCTCCCCCAGCGCCGCCCGGAACGCCTTATGCACCAGATGTGTCGCGGTGTGCGCACGGGACACGGCCCGCCGGCGTTCGACGTCGACCGCGGCCTGCAGCTGCGCCCCGACGGTGATCTCACCGGCGACGACCCGGGCCCGGTGCACGACCAACTCGGGCAGCGAGCGCTGCACGTCGTCCACCTCGAGCACGGTGCCGTCGGCCAGCACCAGCCGCCCGGTGTCGGCGAGCTGGCCTCCGGACTCGGCGTAGAAGGGCGTGCGGTCCAGCACGACCTCGACCGCGGACCCGACGCCGGCGACGACCGCGGCGACCCCGTCGACGAGCAGCCCGCGGACGACGGACTCAGCGACAACGCTTGCATAGCCGGTGAACTCGGTGGTGCCCGCGGTGTCGAGCAGGGCGCGGTAGGCAGAGACGTCGACGTGCCCGGTCTTCTTGGCCCGCGAGTCGGCCTTGGCTCGCTGGCGCTGGTCGTCCATCAGCGCGCGAAACCCCGGCTCGTCGACGGTCAGCCCCTGTTCGGCGGCCATCTCAAGGGTCAGGTCGATCGGAAAGCCAAAGGTGTCGTGCAGCACGAAGGCCTGCGCCCCTGACAGCGCCCCACCGGCAGCGCGCGCGGCGGGGACGGCGAGGTCGAAGATGGTGGCGCCCTTCGCGACTGTCTCCAGGAACGACGCCTCCTCGGCCCGCGCCACAGCCTGGATCCGGGCGTGGTCGCTGACCAGTGCCGGGTACTGCG
>JAYUMN010000510.1:0-1775 GCA_043762595.1 Frankiales bacterium | reverse complement strand
GGCTTACCCGTCGGCGCGGCGTACCTCGGTGGCGAGCACGGCGACCTGCGTCCGCCGCTGCAAGCCGAGCTTGGCCAGCAGGTTGCTGACGTAATTCTTGACCGTCTTCTCGGCCAGGAACATCCGTTGGCCGATCTCGCGGTTGGTCAGCCCCTCACCGATCAGCTCCAGGATCCGGCGCTCCTGGTCGGTCAGCGTGGCGAGCGGGTCGAGCGCCTTAGGCGTCCGTAGCCGTTGCATCACCGCCGCCGTCGCCCGCGGGTCCAGCAGCGAGCCACCGGCGGCGACGGTGCGCACCGCGCCAACGAGGTCGGCGCCCCGGATCTGCTTGAGCACGTAGCCGGACGCGCCGGCCAAGATGGCATCGAACAGTGCTTCGTCGTCGGCGAAGGAGGTGAGCATCAGGCAGGCCAGCTCCGGATGTCTGGAACGCAATTCCCGGCAGACGGTCACCCCGTCGCCGTCGGGCAACCGGACGTCGAGCACGGCGACATTCGGTCGACTGCCAGTGACCCGGGCGAGCGCCTCGCCGGCGGTGCCGGCCTCACCGACCACCTCGATGTCGGGCTCGGCTTCCAGCAGTTCCCGTACCCCCCGGCGGACGATCTCGTGGTCATCGAGCAGGAAGACGCGGATCATCGGGTCGGCCACCCGGCTCAGCCTGCCACTGGTGCCAACAGGTCCTCGACGTCGCGGCGCGGGGCGGCGCCAGCGTGCTGCGCGTAGCCCATCCGCAGCACCAGCTGGGGATGACCAAGCACCCCGAGCACGGTGCCGAGCCGGAGCCGGTAAGCCAGCAGGTCCGTTACCTGGCCCAGCGGCTGGGCCTGGATGCCGGCGGCGGCCGCGCGCAGCAGCACCGCGGCCAGCGCCTGCCCGGCCCGCAGCCAGGCAGCGCGGTCGTCGTCCTGGGTGACCAGCACGCAGACCATCGGGTGGTCAGCGACCGGCGCCGAGCCGTCGGCCGCGGGGGCGTGCGTCAGGGTGAAATCCCGTTGCCGCAGCGACGACCCCGGGGCCGTCCTGAGAGACGCCGCGGTGAGACCGTCGAGCGCCGTGATGTCGCGCTGCACCCAGTGCGCGAGCTCGCGGCGGTAGCGCTCGTCCTGCTCCTCGTCGGCGTCGGCGTGGGACAGCAACACCTCGAGCTCAAGCAGGTCATCGCGCCGGGACACCTCGTGCAGCAGCGCGCCCTCACGTTCGGCGTCGAGCCGAAGCTGCTCGATGAGCCCGGCGGGCACGAGTCGGTCATCGAAGGTGCCGCGGAAGGTGTGCCGGCGCAAGATGGCGGCCGCAACCGTCGTCTCCTGCTCACTCGGCGCCGCGCCGACGCTGACGTGGAGTTGGGCGAGCAGGTCGGGGTCGGTTGGGTCGGGCAGCAGCTGGACGGCGACCTCCAGACCGATGCCGCGGGCGGCCGCTCTGGCGTGGAACAGCGCGGCCCCACACGACAGGTGCAGCTGCCGACCGTCCGGATCAAGGACCTCGAGGCGGCGAGCTGGGTCCGCGCACAGGTCGAGCCCATCCGGCCGAACGGTGAACCGCCAGGGCTGGGTGTTGTGCACGCTCGGCGCGAGCGCGGCGGCCTCGACAACGTGCCGGAGCTGTTCGGCTGAGGCGGCGGCAGGCATGAGGGGTCCTTTCGAGCGGGCTCGGGCGCGTTGACCCGCGAGCGCGCCGGACCGGCTGTCCAGCGGATCAACCTAAGTCTGCCGGCCTGGCCGGGTGCCAGGCAGGGTCGAAGGTCCCTCGGCTCCGCGCCGAAGGGCCGCACC
>JAYUMN010000509.1:0-1762 GCA_043762595.1 Frankiales bacterium | reverse complement strand
CTGCCATCAGCGGGGCGCCGGCAAGCTGGGCCTGCAGCTCGGGCCGCTTGTCGTCGAGCACCCGGAGCGGGTTGAGGACGGCGCGGGCCCGGGTCGCCTCGTCGAGCTCGAGCCCGGTCAGGAACTCAGTCAGCCGCTGCCGGTACGCCGGGCGACAGGCCGGATCGCCGAGTGAGGTCAGCAGCAGCCTGACCTGGCTGAGCCCGAGCCCGGCGAAGCCCTGCCAGGCCAGCGCGACGACCTCGGCATCCAGGGCCGGGTCGGTCAGGCCGAGCGCCTCGACGCCGACCTGCTGAAATTGCCGGAACCGGCCGGCCTGCGGCCGTTCGGCGCGAAACATCGGCCCGGCGTACCGCAGCTTGACCGGCAGTTGGCCGTGCGCGAGGCCGTGCTCGACGACGGCCCGGACGACCCCGGCGGTGCCCTCGGGGCGCAGCGTCAACGACCGGCCGCCGCGGTCGGTAAACGAATACATCTCCTTGCTGACGACGTCGGTGCTCTCCCCGACGCCGCGGGAGAACAGCTCGGTGTCTTCGAACACCGGTGGTTCGATGTAGGCGTAGCCGGCCAGCGCCGCCGGGGCGAGCAGCGCATCACGGACGGCGAGAAAAGGCGTGCCGGGCAGGACGTCGTACGTCCCCTTGGGGGCCTGGAACACCTACAGCCCCCGGGCGGCAGGTTGCGCCGGGAGGTCCTGGAGGTAGGGGTTGGTGGCCCGCTCGTGGCCGATGGTGGTGCTCGGGCCGTGGCCACAGTGCACGACGGTGTCATCCGGCAGCGACAGGATCTCGCGGACCAGGCTCGCCTGCATCTGCTCCCAGGAACCGCCGGGCAGGTCGCAGCGGCCGATCGAGCCAGCAAAGAGCACGTCGCCGGAGAACACGGTGCCGGCCAGCCCGAACATCACCGAGCCGGGCGTGTGACCGGGCGCGAAGGCGGTGCTGATCGTCAGGCCGGCGAGCTCCACCGACACGGCTGGGTCGAGCAAGCCGATGTCGGACGGCTCGGTCCAGTCGAGCCGCCCGCCGAACATCGCGCTGCTGCCCGCCGACAGGCCCTTCATCGGATCGGCGAGCAGCTCGCGGTCGGCGGGGTGGATCAGGGCCGGGATGCCGCGGGCACCGCAGACCGGGGTGACCGAGAACGTGTGGTCGAGGTGGCCGTGGGTGAGCAACACCGCGACGGGCTGCAGCCGGTGCTCACGCAGCAGCGCATCGAGCTCGTCCTCGACGCCGATGCCGGGGTCGACCACGATGCATTCCTCACCTGGGCCGGGCGCGACCACCCAGCAGTTGGTGTCGAACGCGGAGGCAGGGAACCCGCGGACCAGCACGAACGTCGTCTCCTTGGGTGGTCGGACTCGAGCGCCGACCATACCGGCGCCGGCCGTGGGCTTGCCTACACTCCGGACGACACCATCGACGTTGTGGAGGACGAGCGTGGCGAGCAGCAAGCGCGAGCGCGAGCTGGCCCGGATGCGGGTCGAGCGGCAGAGCGCTCGACGAGCGGCGGTCGCCGCCCGTCGTCGGCAGCGCAACGCCACCCTCGGCGCGGTGGCGGGTGTGCTCGCCGTCGTCCTGATCGCGGTTGGGGTGTTCCTGGCGACTCGGTCCAAAAGCAAGACGCCGGTCGACGCGCTCAAGAACCCGCCGGCCACACCTGCCGCCTCGGCGCCCCCATTGGCAAAGATCATCCCAGGAAACTGCAGCTACACCAAGTCCGGGACCGCCGCGAAGCCGGTTGAGCTGCAGCCGCCGGCGAC
>JAYUMN010000508.1:0-4444 GCA_043762595.1 Frankiales bacterium | reverse complement strand
GCCGCAGGTAGACCACCCAGGTGAGCACGAAGCAGACGGCGTAGAAGGCCAGGAACGCGACGTAGGCGGCGTTGCCCCGCTTGGTGTCCAGGAACGACTGCCGGAACGCCACGTTGACCAGCACCCCGCCGAACGCCCCGATCGCGCCGGCGATGCCGATCAGCGCGCCGGACAGCCGGCGGGCATCCCGGTCCGACACCGCCGGCTCGGCACCGGCGTCGACCAGTAGCTGCGACTTGGCCCGGAAGATCGCCGGGATCATCTTGTACGTCGAGCCGTTGCCGATGCCGGAGAACACGAACAGCGCGCAGAAGCCGATGAGAAACAGCGGCAGCGACTTCTGCAGCGAGGCCGACAGCACCGTGGCGGCGGTCGCGGCCATCGCCACGAAGTTGACGAAGGTGACCCGGGCGCCGCCGAAGCGGTCGGCGAGCAGGCCGCCGAACGGGCGGATGATCGAGCCGACCAGCGGGCCGATGAAGGTGAGGTAGGCCGCGATGAGGTCTCGCGGGTGGGTCTTGCCGGCGGTGGCGAGGACCAGCAGGCCGGCCAGCTGGACCGCGGCGACCCCGAGGTTGCCGCCGCCGGCGTTCAGGCCGAGCGCACGGCCCTTGAGGTGCTGGGGGTAGGGGGCATTGATGTTCGACATCGACGACGCGAAGTTGCCCCCACCCACGCCGGCCAGGGCCGAGACCAGTAGCAGGGTGTTGAGGGAGACGCCCGGCTCCAGCACGAGCAGGGTCGCGACGGTCGGCAGCACCAGCAGCAGCGCGCTGAAGACCGTCCAGTTGCGGCCGCCGAAGGTCGCCACCGCGAACGTGTAGGGCAGCCGCAGCACCGAACCGACCAGCGCCGGCACGATGGTGAGCAGGAACTTGTCCTCGGGCTGGAAGCCGTACTTCGGGCCGAGGAAGAGCACCAACACCGACCACATCGTCCAGATCGAGAAGCCGATGTGCTCGGACAGGATGGAGAAGATGAGGTTGCGGCAGGCCCCGTCGGCGCCGCCGGCGGCCCAGAAGGCCGGGTCCTCGGGCTCCCAGTCGTCGATCCAGTGCGGTCGGCCGGTGGTCTCCGGCGCCGTGCCGGTGGTGTCGAGTGTCGTGCTCATGCGTCCTCCGTCGGTGGGGTCCCGGCGGACGCTAGGGACGCCCGGTGACCTGGAGGTTCCGGCTGGCGACCGGGTAGCTCACATCCCGCGCACCCCTGCTGCAGCGGGTTGTGAGGGTGCGGCCAGCCGGTAGCCGCGCTTGACGACGGTCTCCACAACGGCGCCGGCGGGACCGAGCGCGGCTCGCAATCGGGCCACCGTCATCTCCACGGCGTGCTCGTCGGCGGGCTCGTCGTACCACGCGCGGGCCAGTAGCTCGCTGCGCGTCAGCACCTTGCCGGCGGCCGCAACCAGCGCCGACAGGACCCCGGCCTGCCGGCTGGTCAGCGCGACCGGGCGGCCGTCGACGAGCACGTCGTGCCCGCGCAGTGCGAGCTGGTGCGGGCCGGCCTGCACGGCCCTGGTACGGCGTACCGGGAGTTGCTCGACGACGGTGCGGACCAGGGCTCCGAGCCGGGACCGCTCGGGTTGCACGGTAGGGACGCCGAGGCGCTCAAGCGGGGCTGCGGTGACCGGCCCGACGCACGCAGCAAGGACACCATCGCGCAGGGCGCCCAACAGAGCGCCCTCGCGGCCGGTGTCACGGGCGACGGTGAGCAGGCTCGCGACGGCGGGCGCGCTGGTGAAGGTCACGCAATCGACCTGCCCGACGGCAATCTGCTCGACGAGTCGCTGCAGCGGGCGGATGTCCTGCGCCGGCACCCACCGGTAGACCGGCACCTGCAGCACCGTCGCGCCGGCCCGGGTGAGCGCGTCGACGAAGTCGGGCAGCGGTTCGCCGTGCAGCTGCACCGCGATGCGACGACCCTCGACGCCCTGGGCGAGCAGCCGGGTGAGGACCTCGTCGGTCGATTCCGAGGCGGGGGACCAGGCCTCGGACAGCCCGGCCGCACGGACCGCCCCCTTGGCCTTCGGCCCGCGGGTCAGCAGCTCGGCGTCGGCGAACCGGGTCCGCAATTGCTCACCGAGCCCCCAGCCGTCGGCGGCCTCCATCCAGCCACGGAAACCGATCCCCGTCGTGGCGACCACCACATCCGGCGCCCGCGCGATGCAGTCCTGCGTCGTCGCCCGCAACTCGTCGTCGTCGCCGGTCGGGATGATCCGGATCGCCGGCGCCTCCACGACGCGGGCGCCGCGGCGCTGGAGCAACGCGGTGAGCTCCTCGTGTCGCCGGGCGGCGGTCACCGCGACGGTGAACCCGGCCAACGGGAGTTCCGGGGCGGCGGTTTGCATGCATGTACGATCCCGCACCCAGATTGCCCCGGTGTTTCCGGTCCGTATCCGGTCCCGCCGCACCGGGCTTGCCAGGCAGTTTGAGGACCACGTCACCCGGCTGACACCGGTGGGACACGTCCGCGGAACGCCCTGCGACGACGGTTGACTCATGCCGGTCACCACGTCCTGCCCGTACTGCGCGCTGCAGTGCGCCATGACGCTCACCCCCTCGGGCGCCGGTGCGGTCGTGGCCGCCGGCGCCGGTGGCCTGTGCCGCAAGGGCTGGACCAGCGCCGACCTGCTGACCAGTCCGCACCGGCTGACCTCGCCGCTGGTGCGCGACCGCAAGGGTGGCCCACTGCGCGAGACGACCTGGGCCCAGGCCCTTGACCGCGCCGCGGTGGCCAAGCCAAAGCCCAGGCAGCGGGTGGGAACGATGCGGTCGCGGTCTTCGGCGGCGGTGGGCTGACCAATGAAAAGGCCTATCTGCTGGGGAAGTTCGCCCGCGTCGTGCTCAAGACCAGCCAGATCGACTACAACGGGCGGTTCTGCATGTCCGCGGCGGCGGCGGCTGGCAATCGGGCCTTCGGGCTGGACCGCGGGCCGCCATTCCGACTCGACGACATCCGCTCGGCCGAGTGCGTGCTGCTGGTCGGCAGCAATGTCGCCGAGACGATGCCGCCGTTCATGCAGCGGCTCGGCCAGGGCCGGTCGCTTGTCGTGGTCGATCCCCGCCGCACCGCGACGGCCGCGACCCTGCACCTGGCGCCGCAGCCCGGCACCGACCTCGCCCTCGCCAACGGCTTGCTCTTCCTCGCGATCGAGCTGGGCCTGGTCGACACCGGGTACGTCGGGGCGCGCACGACCGGCTGGGATGCCGTCCGCAGCACCGTCGCCGGCTACTGGCCCGGCCGGGTCGAGCGACTGACCGGGGTGGCCGAACCCGACCTGCGGGAGGCGGTCCGCCTGCTCGCCATCGCCCCCACTGCGATGGTGCTGACCGCCCGCGGCGCCGAGCAGCACGCCCACAGCGTCGACACGACCAGCGCCTGGATCAACCTGGCCCTGGCGCTCGGCCTGCCGGGCCGGCCCGGCTCGGGGTTCGGGACGCTCACTGGCCAGGGCAATGGCCAGGGCGGCCGCGAGCACGGCCAGAAGGCCGACCAGCTGCCCGGCTACCGCAGCATCAGCGATCCGGCGGCGCGCGCCCATGTCGCCGCGGTCTGGGGCATCGACCCGGCCGACCTACCCGGGCCGGGCCGCTCGGCGTACGAGCTGCTCGACGCCCTCGGTGACGGCGGCGGGCCGGGCGCCCTGCTGCTGCTCGGGAGCAACCCGTTCGTCAGCGCCCCGAACGCCCGGCACGTCGCGCAGCGACTCGCCTCGCTGGACTGCCTGGTCGTCGCCGACCTCGTCCTGTCCGAGACCGCCGCCCTCGCCGACGTCGTACTGCCGACCGCGCAGTGGGCTGAGGAAGACGGCACCACCACCAACCTGGAGGGACGGGTCCTGCTGCGGCGCAAGGCGATCGACCCGCCGGCCGGGGTCCGCACCGACCTGGAGATCCTGCACGAACTGGCCGCGCGGCTCGACCGGCCGGCTGGCTTCCCGACCGACGCCTCGGCTGCGCAACCCGAGGAGCACGAACCGGTCAGCGAAGGCTTCCCGCTGCGGCTGACCACCGGCCGGGTGGCGATGCAGTATCAGAGCGGCGCGCAGACCCGTCGCGTCGAGGCCCTGCCCGGTACGGCGTACGTCGAGTTGCACGAGGACCTGGCAGCCCGGCTCGGCGTGCTCCAGGGCGAGCGGGTGCGCGTGTCGACTGTCCGTGGGCAGGCCTACCTGCCGGCCAAGGTCAGCGACGCGATCCGCGCCGACACGATGTTCGTGCCGTTCCACTGGGCCGGCAAGCAGCGGGCCAACAGTCTGACCAGCGACCGCCTCGACCCGGTGTCGCAGATGCCGGCGTTCAAGGTGTGCGCCGCCCGGATCGACCGGGTCGCGCGGTGAAGCGGGTCGTCGTCGTCGGCAACGGGATGGCCGGCGCGCGGGTCGTCGATGAGCTGTTGCGTCGGGACGACTCGCTCCGCATCACCGTCTTCGGCGCCGAGGCGCAAC
>JAYUMN010000507.1:0-2548 GCA_043762595.1 Frankiales bacterium | reverse complement strand
GGGTGCGGCTCGGCCCCTTCGACCGTCACGGTCGGCTGGTCGGGATCGTCCGCGTCGCGCAGCACGAACAGTGGTGCGGCGGTAAGCCGGTGCTGATGGGTGGGGTGGCGGGTGTCGCGGTCCACCCCGAGGCCCCTGGTCGGCGGCTCGCGAACCGGCTGGTCGGCGGGTTGGACGAGTTGATGCGGGCCACCCTGAACCAGACCGGCCTCGACCCGGCGGTGCCGCGGCCTCGTCCGGGTCGGCCTGATGGACCGGCCGGAGCGAGGGCTGGACGCAGCCTTGGCCGGTCCGCGACCGCTTGCTCTCGACGGCTTCTGAGCCGCCCGCCGACGGGGTGCGCGGCCGGCTGTCTGGCAGACTCCGCCAGGTGAGGCTTCCGGCGGGCAGACGCGGCCGGCAGGCAGAGCGCCTGCCCGGCGTGCTCGGCGTGGCCCGCCTCGACCGACGCACCAAGGACCTCACCAAGCGCCTCCGACCAGGCGAGATCGCCGTCATCGACCACCTAGACATCGACCGGGTCAGCGCCGATGCACTTGTCGACTGCCGGGTCTCGGCGGTGGTCAACGTCGCTCCGAGCACGAGTGGGCGTTACCCCAACCTCGGCCCGGGGATCCTGCTCGCTGCCGGGATCGAGCTGCTCGACGAGGTCGGCGACGGGGTGTTCGGGGACCTGCAGGAGGGCGATGTCGTCCGGCTCGAGGGTGACACGCTGTACGTCGGGTTGGTACCGATCGCCAAGGGTCTGCGGCAGGACGTAGCGAGCGTCGCGGGCGCCATGCTGGCCGCGCGCGCCGGCCTTGCCACCCAACTCGAGGCGTTCGCGGCGAACACGATGGAGTACTTGCTCAAGGAGCGGGACCTGCTCCTGGACGGGGTGGGTGTGCCCGCTGTACGCACCCGCCTGCGGGGGCGGCACGCCCTGATCGTGGTCCGCGGCTACGACTACAAGCAGGATCTCGCCGTGCTGCGGTCCTACGTCCGGGAATACCGGCCGGTGCTCATCGGCGTGGACGGTGGCGCGGATGCGCTGCTCGAAGCGGGCTACACCCCCCACCTGATCGTCGGGGACATGGACTCAGTGTCCGACGCGGCGCTGACCTGCGGCGCCGAGGTGGTGGTGCACGCTTACCGCGACGGCGCCGCGCCCGGCCTGCGCCGGGTTCAGGACCTCGGGGTCGAGGCGGTGGTCTTTCCTGCGGCCGGCACCAGCGAGGACATCGCGATGCTGCTCGCCGACGAGAAGGGCAGCTCGCTGATCGTCGCGGTCGGCACCCACGCGACACTCGAGGAGTTCCTCGACAAGGGCCGGGCGGGCATGGCGTCGAGCTTTCTGACCCGGCTGCGGGTCGGCGGTAAGCTCGTCGACGCCAAAGGGGTTAGCCGGCTCTACCGCAGTCGGGTCTCCACCGTCTCGCTGCTGCTGCTCGTGCTCGCCACGATCGTCACGGTGGCGGCTGCCGTCTTCGTGTCGAGCGCCGGCCAGGCTTACGGCATCTTGCTCAACGACAAGTGGCACGACCTGTTGTTCTCACTGTCGGAGCTGTTCTGAGTGATCGACTTTCGATATCATCTGGTGTCGATCATCGCGGTGTTCCTGGCCCTGGCCGTCGGGATCGTCGTTGGCACCACGGCGCTCAACGGTCCCATCGCCGACAACCTGCAGGGTTCGATCTCCTCGCTCAGTGCCAACAAGCGGCAGTTGCAGGGCGAGGTGTCGGACCTGCGTGGCACTGTCGGCCGGGACAACGACTTCATCACGCTGATCGCTGGCACGGTGCTGAAAGGCGAGCTTACCGGTCAGCGGGTGCTGCTCGTCAGCACTCCTGAGGCCGACAAGGGGGTCCGCGACACGGTCCTCAAGAACCTCGCCACTGCGGGCGCAACCGTCGTCGGGCAGGTCCGGCTGCGGCCCGAGCTGCTCGACCCGGCCAAGTCCACAACCGTCGACGGGGTCGTCGCGCGGGTGCTGCCGCCGGACGTCACGATCCCGGCCGGCAGCTCCAGCGAGCGAGCCGCGGCGACCCTTGCGACAGCCCTGGTGCGCCGTACCGGCAGCACTGTCACGGTGGCGCAGAGCCAGAAGATGATCGGCGGGTTCCAAGGCGCCGACCTGCTCGACATCGACAGTGACGTGGTGCTGCCGACCGCGACGCTGGTCTTGATGCTGACCGGGCCCGCCCCGGGCGGGAAGCCGGCCGAGCTGAAGGCGCGCAACGCCGCCGAGCTGGCCTTGGCGCAGGCCTTCGACGCCCGGGTCGGGATCGTGCTCGCCGGGCCGGTCACCGCGCTCGACCCCGGCGGGCTGCTCGGGGCGTTGCGCGACGACAGCGCCTTGGCGCAACGCATCTCGACCGTCGACTCGGTCGACACCCCGCGCGGTCAGGTTGCCGCGGTGCTCGCGCTGCACCAGCAGACGCAGGACGCCGTGGGCAGCTACGGCGACGGCCGCGGCGCCCAGGGGCCGGCGCCTTCGCCGCTGCCGTGAACCGCCGGACGAGCGCCGGCAGGGGAGCTGCGCTCGCCGTCGGGCTCGACGCCGTGCTGC
>JAYUMN010000506.1:0-2070 GCA_043762595.1 Frankiales bacterium | reverse complement strand
CTGACTCGCGAGCTGCACGGTTCGGTCACCGACGGGCTGGGTGAGCGCGGCTCGGTGCCGGGTGGGTGGTGCCGCGCCGAGGACGTGCCACGACGGTTCTCGCTGCTGTGCTCGGACGGCGTGACGCCGCTGCCGCTCGCCGAGGTGCCGATCACCCGGGTGCTGGCCGACGGTGAACTGCATGGGGCCGAGCTCGTGGTCGCAAGGGGTGGCAGCCCGCCCAGACACCTCGTCGTCCACGGTCGCACGATCCAGGCCGAGGATGGCACCCTGCTCGGGGCGGTCACCGCATCGCACGACGTCACGATGCTCAAACAGCGTGAGGCCGAGCTTCAGACCGCGCTGGCGGCGCTCGCGGACCAGCGTCGCTTCGACGAGGCGGTGTTGGAGGTCGTCACGGCCGGGGTGCTGGCGTGCGACGCCGACGGGACCGTCGTGCTGCGCAACGCCGCGCAGCGACGGATCTCTGGTGTCGGCTCCGGCCCCAACCCGCAGCCGGGCCGGCTGATCCTGTGTCCAGACGGCACCCCCCTGCCACCGGATCGGTGGCCGTTGACCCGGGCACTGGCCGGCGACGACGTCACCGATCTACCGCTGAAGATCGGGCCGGCCGGCGCGCCGCTGCACGATGTGGTGGTCACTGCGCGCCAGATTCACGGCGCGGACGGACGCCTGCTCGGGGCGGTGTCGGCATTGACTGACGTGACCTCGGAGCGGGTCATCCAGGATCGGCTCCGCGACGGAGTGGCGTTCCACGACGCGATCCTCGCCGCCAGCCCGGACATGATCTACGTCATCGACGCGGTCAGCAACGCGGTCGAGTGGGCGTCCCGGAACCTGACCGAGATGCTCGGCTACACCGAACAACAACTCCAAGACCTGGGCGAGAACGTCGTCGCTGCGCTGGTGCATCCCGACGACACCGAGCACATGGTCGCCGCGACGGCGGCCGCCCGAGCCCTCCCGGATGGGGAGGTGCTGCAGATCCGCTACCGGCTCAAGGGCGGCAACGGCATCTACTGCTGGTACTCCCGACGGGTCACCCCGTTCTCGCGCGACGATGCCGGCGTGGTGCGCCAACTCCTGGGCATTGCCCGTGACATCAGCGAGACGGTCGAGGTCGAGCAACGGCTCACCGACGTCGCTCTGCACGACCCCTTGACCGGGCTGCCGAACCGGCGGCTGCTGGCCGACCGGCTCGGCGCCGCCCTGACCGGCGCCACCCGCAGCGGCGAGCAGATCGCCGTGCTGTTCTGCGACCTCGACGGTTTCAAGCACGTCAACGACACCGCGGGCCACTCGGCCGGCGATGTCGTCCTGACCACGACCGCCAGCCGGTTGCAGGCCGTCCTGCGACCCGAGGACACCGTTGCCCGGGTCGGCGGCGACGAGTTCGTTATCGTCCTACGCCCGACCCGCAGCCGCTTCGGCCCAACGTCGGGACTGGCCGCGGACGGCCTCGGGCAACGGCCGGCGGACGCGCGCGCTGCCACCCGGACGATCGCCCGGCGGATCACCCAGGCGCTCCGCGAACCGATCGAGATCGATGGGACGTCGTACGTCGTGACCGTCAGCATCGGCGCAACTTTCGCGCGCGCCGGCGACGACCCGGAGGCCACCCTGCGCGACGCCGACAGTGCGATGTACGAGGCGAAGGCCAGAGGCAAGGACCGGCTGGTGCTCTTCGACCAGGCCGCGGCCGACGACCGCCCTGGTGCGCCGGCGACCCGTAGGCGGCGCGAGCCGGTCAGGCCCTGACCCTCAGCGGCGACGTGCCGGCGACGGTGCCGTCAGCGGTAGCAGTAAGAATCGGAGGACGCGTCGCCGCCCTGGAGGCGCACCTGATGCACCCGTAGCCCTCGGAAGGCATCGCCGTGTGGGAAACACTTCTCGTCGAGGGTGAGGCCGCCGCGGACCGGGTCGGTGTCCATCTTGGCGAGCCAACTGCCGACGCCGTCGGGGTAGAACTGATCGTCCCAGGCGCCATAGAGCGAGTTGGTGACGTAGATGCGGCGGCCGTCCCGGCTGACCTCGACCATCTGCGGACCGCCAGCGAGGGGCTCCGACGGC
>JAYUMN010000505.1:0-2146 GCA_043762595.1 Frankiales bacterium | reverse complement strand
GGCCGTGCTGGACCGGGATGATCGCGTCCTTCTCACCCCAGACCACGAGCAGCGGCAGATCGGTGGCCAGCCCGAGGCGGGCGCGGGCATCGACCCGCTGGCCCTTGATGTCGAGCACGCTGCGCGCGGTGTGCACGAACGCCTCGCGGGTAGCGGCATCGCCCAATGAGCCGAACCCGAGCAGCGCCTCGCGGATCGCCGCCGGCACGGTGATGCGAGCCCGGCCCAGCTGACCGTCGACCCAGCGGCCGGCTGCCCGTACCCAGGAGCCGGCGATGATCGGCAGGACGAGTTCGGCGCCGGGCAGTGCGGCGGCCCGGAGCAGCACGCTCACCTCTGGACCGAGGCCGCCGGCGCAGACCAGGGCGAGCCGCTCCACCCGCTCGGGGAACTGGTAGGCGAACTGCATCGCGACGCCGCCGCCGAGGGAGTGGCCGACCAGGGTGACCCGGTCGTGCCCGAGCGCAGCGAGCAGGTCGCGCAGGCTGCATGCGTGGGCCCCCAGCGAGTAGTCACCGCGGGGCTTGGCGGACAGCCCGTGCCCGAGCAGGTCTGGGGCGATCACGTGGCAGGTGTCGCCGAGCAGCGCCATGACGGCTTCCCACTGCGCGGCGCGCGAGGCGATCCCGTGCACCAAAACGACGACCGGACCGTTCTCGCCTGCCTCGGCGTACCGCACCAGGTTGCCGTGCAGCGCGAGTTCGCCGTGTTGAACAGCTGCCATGCCGCCAGGGTGTTACCCAGCAGTAACCCACGTCAAGGATCGCCGGCTGTGAGTCGCGTCGCCCGTGACACCGGGCACCCCGGGGAAGTGGCTGCGAGCGTTCGGGGTGGAGCTCAGCCGGCTGGCGTAGGCCTAGGACGCGCGCAAGGAGACACCCTGGCCGATCATCCAGCAGGCGGTCGCTACGGGGATTTCCTCGAGGGAGCGCGTCGCCTCCTGCTGGGGCGACGAGATCGGCATGGTGTGGGCCGCGGGCGAGTGCTGGTTGGGCACCGCACCGTGCTACTCGGCCGAGCTGACTGGCCATTTCACCGAGCTGTTGAGGGGCGCGGACGGCGCGGCCGTCGACGAGCCGGTCGCAGGGGTCGGCTGGGTCGGCGGACGGCACAGGGCAGCGCTACCCTCGTGCGCTCGACCCCGCCCGGACGTGCGCACCGGGTCGGGCACAAGACGGCGCTCCCAGGCGTTGTCCCCGCGCCGGAGACACAGAACAGGAAGGGGCCGCACCATGGCCACCGATTACGACACCCCCCGCCGCTCAGAGGCGGATGAGGGTGAGGACAGCCTCGAGGAGCTCAAGGCCCGCCGGGCCGAGGCGCAGTCGAGCAGCGTCGATGTCGACGAGACCGATCTCGCCGAGGCTCTCGAGCTGCCAGGCGCGGACCTGTCGGGGGAAGAGCTCACAGTCAAGGTGCTCCCCAAGCAGCTCGACGAGTTCACCTGCTCCAACTGCTTTCTCGTGCATCACCGCAGCCAGCTCGCCTCAGACAAGGGTGGCCGACTCATCTGCAAAGAGTGCGCCTGACCGCGCGATGAGTCCCGCCGAGCCGGTGCCGGCCGTGACAGCCCCCTCACTGAGGCTGTCACCGACCGACGTTGTGCTGGCCCAGCTCGAGGGGTTCCAGCGTGAGCCGTACGCCGGGGTGGGGGCGGGCCCCGGCATCCGGGCCGCCTGGTCGTTTGCCAGCCCGGGTAACCGGGAGGCGACCGGTCCGGTCGAGGTGTTCGCCGAGATGGTCCGCGGTCCGGTCTACGGCGGTCTGCTCGGCCACCGGGCGGCGCAGGTCGGTCCGCCGGTCGAGCGGGGCGACGAGGCGACCCTCGAGGTCCTCGTGCAGACCGCCCGGGACGACACGATCGGCTTCACCTGGGTCCTGGGGCGACAGCTCGACCCGCCGTACGCGGGCTGCTGGCTGACCGACGGCGTGCTGCGGCACCCGGACCGGGCCGGCCGATGACCGGCGACACCGGTTCGAGCGGGGTGGCCCGCCACGACGTCGGCGAGCTGGTCGGCCGGCTCACCGGCGACGACCTCGACGTCACCGAGCGGGGTCGGCTGCTGCTCCGACTCACCAGGGCGCTGGCCGCCGGGGCCAAAGCCGCCGGGGCCAGGGCGGTGCTGTCCGGTCGGCTGCTCGCCGA
>JAYUMN010000504.1:0-2979 GCA_043762595.1 Frankiales bacterium | reverse complement strand
AGCCCGGCAGCGGCACGCCCACCCCGAAACCGCTTCGAGCACCGAAACTGTCGGAGCCGCCGCAAGAATTCAGACCGGATCGCCACCCAAGTTCCACGGGACTCGGGACTCGGGACTCGGGGCTTCCTCCCCCAGCAAGCCAGCTCCGCCAGACAGGCGAACCGCCGTTCAGCGAGAGACCTCATCCATCAGTCAAGATCCGTGTGTCGCAAGGCGAACCGCCACCTCCGCCAGCGTCGGCACACGGAGAGGCCCACAGCGACTCCACGCATCACCCGTCACCGGTGCACCTTCTCCTACGTCCAGGGCCCAGAGGTGCCCCCTCCCCTGGCCCGGACACCGCTCGTGTCGCGTCTGTGGTCACAATCGACTTGGCGCTTCGCGCAGCTCAGGACCGCTCCAGGTCGCGAGGACCAGCCCGCCGTCGCGTCCCACCGTCCTGGCGTTAATCGATCTTCACGACAGAAGACGACCGGAGTTGGTAAGGGACGGACGTGACCATAACGCCGGGTTGGTAGAGCAGCCGCCCCTTCAGGCGGAGGGCGCTCTGGTTGTGCAAAAATTGTTCCCACCAGTGCCCCACGACGTACTCCGGGATGAAGACGGTGACGACGTCGCGGGGGCTGTCGCGCTTGAGGCGCTGGACGTAGTCGAGGATCGGCCGGGTTACATCGCGGTACGGGCTGGCCACGACGGTGAGCGGGACGCTGATGCCCCTGGCATCCCACTCCTCGACAAGGGCTTCGGTCTCGGCTGGGTCAATGGCCACCGTGAGAGCGGTCAGGTCGTGGGGACGGGTGGCCTTCGCATAGGCGAGAGCCCGAAGCGTCGGGTTGTGGATCTTGGAGACAAGCACGATCGCGTGGTTTCGGCTCGGGAGAGCGACACCGGCGGCCTCAGGCTCGAGTTCGAGCGCGACGTTGTCGTAGTGCTTGCGGATGCTGCGCATGAGGAAGAACAAGGCGATCATCGCGGCAATCGCGAGATAGGCGCCGCCGAGAAACTTGTACCGGACCACGATGACGAGAACAACGGCGGTGACGATCGCGCCGGTTCCGTTGATGGCTTGTGATCGCCGGATCGCAGAGCGCCGCGCAGGGTCTGTCACGGTGGCAAGTTCGGTGTTCCAGTGCCGGACCATTCCGTACTGGGACAGTGTGAAGGATGTGAAGACGCCGACGATGTAGAGCTGGATGAGCTGGTCGATGTTGGCGTTAAACCCGACGATCAGCGCACCAGCGATGACGGCTAGGAGCACGACACCGTTGCTGAAGACGAGCCGGTCGCCACGGTTGTGGAGTTGGCGTGGCAGGAAACGGTCTTGTGCGAGTATGGACGCCAGCGTCGGGAAGCCGTTGAAGGCGGTGTTCGCCGCAAGGACCAGGATGGCCGCAGTCGCGGCCTGAAAAGCGTAGTAGAGAAAGGTGCGGCCCCAGACGCCTTCGGCGACTTGGCTGATGACCGAGGGGTTCCCGCTCGGGTAGGCCCGTGCGTGCGTCGCGATCGCCAGCGCGGTGATGCCGCTGAACATGCTGATCGCGAGTGCCCCCATGATTGTCAGGGTGGTCGCGGCATTTCGGCTCTTGGGCTTCTTGAACGCCGGGACGCCGTTGCTGATCGCCTCGACGCCCGTCAGGGCGGTGCAGCCGCTGGCGAACGCTCGCAGGCACAGCAGGAGCGTGAACACCCCGCCGACGTGGGCGGTGTGGACGAGTTGCTCATGGGCGCTGACCGCGTCGGGGATTCCACCTGTCAGGGCCCGGTAGACGCCTGAGGCGAGCAGTAGGAACGTCAGCGCGACGAATGCGTACGTCGGGAGCGCGAACGCGGCGCCGCTCTCCTTGACACCGCGCAGGTTCACGACAGCGAGCAGCACGACGAAGCCGACGGACAACGGGACTGCCTGGGCAGCCAGGAACGGGGCGGCTGAGGTAATGGCGACCACCCCGGACACGACAGAGACGGCGACCGTCATCACATAGTCCACAAGCAGCGCCGCAGCAGCGGTCAGGCTCGCTGTCCGGCCGATGTTCTCCTTGCTGACGACATACGCGCCGCCGCCGCTCGGATAGGCGAAGCACGTCTGACGGTACGAGGCGACGACAATCGCAAGGAGCAGCGCTACCGCCGCCGCGATCGGCGCGGCCAAGCCGAGGAACGACGCCGCTCCGGCCGCTCCAAGCACGAGCAGGATCTGTTCAGTCGCGTAAGCGACCGAGCTGATCGGGTCGGAGCAGAACACCGGTAGGGCGATTTTTTTCGACAAGAGGGTCTCGCCAAGCCGGTTGCTTGCCAGCGCCCGCCCGACGAACAACCGCTTCACTACGTCGCTGTTCCGACTCACTCGGGGGCACTGCCTTTCGACCGGCGTTGGGTGTGGCTCACCAGGATGCCGTAAGCGGACGCCAGCACGGCGCCAGTCCCTCCGGATCGACGGTCGCTGCGCGGTCCACGCCCTCCGCGACTGCCGCCCAGGCGGGCCCGACCGCGACGGCAGGACTGCGGCTCTCACGACGGAAGCGCAGGTCTTCTGAGCTAGAGTCCACGCCCGTTGGCGGTCGCTCGCGCGCGTCCCACACGACGGCCCAGTGGCGGGCGTGCAGCCTGCCGAGCCGGCTGAACACGGCCAGCCCTGCCGGCGGACGCACCCCAGTGGGCAACAAGATCGACAGCGGCTCACCACGGCCTGCGCTGCAGACGAGCAGATAGTCGACCCCGGCGTCCACGACGTGCGACAGGGTCGGCCCGCCGGTGGTGGCTCTCGTGTCTGCACCCAGGCTGAACTCTTACGCAGGGGGGTCCGGCTCATGGACGTGCGCCACCGGCATCCTCCTGATCACGTGCTGCCAGGTTGGGGCGGCTTCCAGCGCAGGGGTTTAGCCTCGATCCGTGGACGAAAGGTCGCGTTGATCGGCGTGTGACGTAGGAAAGTGCCTGTCTGTACTGGAGAATCGAGGTTGTCGAAGTCCTGACCGGCCC
>JAYUMN010000503.1:0-1641 GCA_043762595.1 Frankiales bacterium | reverse complement strand
CTGACCAGGCCATCGGTCACCCCGAATACCGCTGGCCGCAGCCAGCCGCCGGTCACATCTCGGTGGTCCTGATGGTGCTCACCGGTGCTGCGCCTACTGCTCTCGATCGTTGTCACGCCGTCGAGGGTACGTCGACATCCGGGGCCGGGGCCTGTCGAACGGGGCCCCGGCGCAGGACGATGAACGTGGCAGCGGCGAGGAAAACGACGATCGCGACGTAGTCGTTGAGCCGGAGCCCGAACAGATGGTTGGCGTCGTCGATCCGCAGCGCCTCGATCCAGGCCCGCCCAACGCAGTAAGCGGCGACGTAGAGCGCGAATGCCCGCCCACGGCGCAGCCCGAACCGGCGCTCGGCCACGATGACCAGGGCGGCAACCCCCAGGTCCCACAGGGACTCATAGAGGAAGGTCGGCTGGAAGGTTGCGAACTGGGTAAACCCGGCTGGGCGGTTGGCTGGGTCGATGCGGAGCCCCCACGGCAGGGTCGTGGGCCGCCCGAACAGCTCCTGGTTGAAGTAGTTGCCGAACCGCCCGATGGCCTGGGCGATCACGATGCCGGGGGCGACGGCGTCGGCAAAGGCCCCGATGTCGACGCCCCGCCGACGCAGCACGACCGCCGCCCCGAGCGCGCCACCGAGCACCCCCCCCCAAATGCCGAGACCGCCCCGCCAGATGAACAGCGCATGCAAGGGCACACCCTGCCTGCCGAAGTACGCCGCCGGGCTGGTGATCACGTGGTACAGCCGGGCCCCGACCAGGCCACACGGCACGCCGATGCTCGCGATGTCGGTGACCAGCCCCTTGGCGCCGCCGCGGGCGACCCAGCGCCGCTCGCCCACGATGACCGCGACGACCACCCCGAGCAAGATGCAGGCGGCGTACGCGCGCAGCGGCAGCGGTCCGAGGTGCAGCACCCCGGTCGACGGACTGGGGATGAAGGCGAGGGGACTCACCGGCTGAGCGTACGGGCCGGCTCAGCCCCGGCGGACACCGTCGGCGAGGTCGACAGCCAACCGTCGCACTGCGTCGGCGCCGCCGTCGACCAGGGCGGTCACCAGGGCCGAACCGACGATGACCCCGTCGGCGAACCGGGCGACCTCGGCAGCCTGGTCGCCGCTACTGACCCCCAGGCCGACGCAGACCGGTAGGTCGGTCTGCGCCCGGGTCCGGCCGACGAGCTGTTCGGCCCGGTTGCCGACCTCGCTGCGGGCGCCGGTCACCCCCATCGTTGAGGCCGCATAGACGAATCCGCGGTTGGTCCGCCCGACGACGGCAATCCGCTCATCGGTGCTGCTCGGGGCGACCAGGAACACCGGGTCGAGATCGTGCGCGCGGGCCGCCTCCAGCCAGGGCCCGGCCTCCTCGGGGATGAGGTCCGGGGTGATCGCCCCCGAGCCGCCAGCGGCCTTGACGTCCTTGGCGAATCGCTCCGGGCCATAACGCTCGACCGGGTTCCAGTAGCCCATCACGACCGTCGGCGCGTACGCGCTGACCGCGGCCACCGCATCGAACACGTGCGCCAGCCTGCTGCCGGCCCGCAGTGCCGCGTCGACGGCGACCTGGATGACCGGCCCGTCCATGCCCGGATCGGTGTAGGGCACCCCGACCTCCACAAGGTCGACGCCGCCCTCGACCATCGCGA
>JAYUMN010000502.1:0-1759 GCA_043762595.1 Frankiales bacterium | reverse complement strand
GGCACCCATGTCCGGCACCAGCACGCCTGCCGGGTGAGCTTCGTCGACACCGCGCTCGCACACGGGCTGTCGGTGGCCGACCTCACCCACAACATCAATTTCTTCATGAACGCGCCGGTCGGCGCGGACGGGTCACTGTCGTTCGAGGACGGCGTCTCGGCGCCGGGTAAGTACGTCGAGGTGCGGGCCGAGCGCGACCTGCTGGTGCTGATCAGCAACTGCCCGCAACGTAACAATCCCTGCAACGGCTATGAGCCCACCCTGGTTCAACTGCTCGGCTGGTCAGCGTGACCGCGACCCTCGGCGACACCCGGACCGCGCAACTCGAGGTGCTCGATCCCGGGTTGCAGACGACCGTCCAGGACCTGCGCGGCCGCCGTGGTCTGTGCAAGGTCGGGGTGCCACCGTCCGGCGCCTGGGACGACCTGCCCTTTGCGTTGGGCAATCGCGCGCTCGGCAACGACCCGGCCGCCGCCGGGCTCGAGGCGGTTCTGCGCGGACCCGTCCTGCGCTTCGACCAGCGGGCGCTGGTTTGCGTCACCGGCGCCGCGACGCCGACCGTCGACGGACACTGCTGCCACGGCTCACCGTGGCCTGGGAGGTGCGAGTTGTCCCGGGTCCGCACGCCGCACCGGAGCACCTGACTGCTCGCGGGGTCGAGGAGCTGTTCGCGGCCAGCTGGACCGCCGACCATCGCTGTGACCGGACCGGGGTGCGACTCGTCGGGCCCGCCCCCGGCTGGGCTCGAGCCGACGGTGGCGACGCCGGTCTGCATCCGAGCAATCTGCATGACTCCGCCTATCCCGTGAGTGGTGTCATGCTCGCCGGAAACACCCCGGTCGTGGTCGGACCCGATGGCCCGAGCCTCGGCGGCTTCGTCCTCCCGTGCGTCGTCGTCTAGGCGGACCGGTAGCAGCTGGCCCAGGCGAGCCCCGGCGACCGGGTTCGGCTGGTGCCCGTCACGCCCGAGCAGGCCGATGAACTGAACGCCCAACGCGACCTGCTGCTGCCCCCCCGTCAGCTCGCCGCAGCCCCCCCGCACCGGCCCGCCGCCTTCGTGCAGCACCCCGATCTCGTCGTACGCCGATCGGGGGACCACCACCTGCTCGTCGAGGTCGATCCGTCGGTGCTCGACCTCGAGGTGCGTTGGCGGGTGCACCTGCTGGCCCGGGTCCTCGATGGCACACCGGGGGTGACCGAGGCGGTCGAGGGGGTCCGGTCACTGCTGCTGGCCGTCGATGCCCGGCAGCTGTCGCGGCACGTCTTTGCGCGACAGATCGAGGTGGCCTGGCGCGAGCTGCTCGACCCGGCCTCGGTGGTGCTTCCCGTGCGGGAGGTCGTGCTGCCGATCGCCTTTGACGACCCCACGGTGCACGAGGCGATGGCCCGCTACGAGCGGTCGGTGCGACCGGACGCGCCCTGGTGCCCCGACAACGTGGAGTTCATCCGGCGGGTCAACGCCCTCGGCGCGCGCGCGGACGTCTTCGAGGTGGTGACCGCCGCGGAGTACCTCGTGATCGGCCTGGGGGACGGCTATCTCGGCGCGCCGGTCGCCGTGCGGCTGGATCCGCGGCACCGGCTCGTCACGACGAAATACGACCCGGCCCGCACTTGGACGCCGGAGAATGCCGTCGGCATCGGCGGCGTCTACCTGTGCATCTACGCGATGGAGGGACCCGGTGGTTATCAACTGGTCGGCCGGACGGTGCCCGTGTGGCGCTACCGGCCGGACGACCCTGAGCCACCGTGGTTGCTGCGC
>JAYUMN010000501.1:0-4570 GCA_043762595.1 Frankiales bacterium | reverse complement strand
TGTTCGCTGCAGCGTCGTTATCAAAAGGTGGTGGAAGAGGCGCCGGCACCGTTTCTAACTGCGGAGCAGACCGCGCAGCTCTACGACGCCAGCAAGAAGATCATCACCGAGGCCGGCTACGTTGGCGCCGGCACCTGCGAGTTCCTCGTGTCGCAGGACGGCCTGATCAGCTTCCTCGAGGTCAATACCCGGCTGCAGGTGGAGCACCCGGTCACCGAGGAGGTCACCGGCGTCGACCTCGTTCGCGAGCAGTTCCGGATCGCCGACGGCCTCGCGCTGAACTTCACCGATCCCGAGCCGCGCGGCCACTCCTTCGAGTTCCGGATCAACGGTGAGGACCCCGGCCGCGGCTTCCTGCCCGCCCCCGGCACGGTCACCCGCTTCGTGCCGCCGCTCGGTCCCGGCGTACGCGTCGACACCGGCATCGAGTCCGGCTCGGTGATCGGCGGAGCCTTCGACTCGCTGCTGGCCAAGCTGATCGTCACCGGCGCGACCCGCGAACAGGCGCTCGAACGGTCCAGGCGGGCGCTCGACGAGATGCAGGTGGACGGGATGGCCACGCTCATCCCGTTCCACCGTAAGGTGGTCCGTGACCCAGCCTTCACCGGCGACCCGTTCACCGTCCACAACCGCTGGATCGAGACCGAGTTCGACAACGACCTCCCGCCGTACGCCGGGACAGGGGGCACCGCCGAGGAGCCCGCACCACGAGAGACCGTCGTCGTCGAGGTCGGCGGCAAGCGCCTGACGGTCTCGCTGCCGGCCGGGCTCGGTGGCAGCGCCGGGCCAGCCAGGAAGGCCACCCCGAAACGGACGGCCGGGAAGAAGGCCGGTGCCGCGGCGTCCGGCAACGCCCTCACCTCACCGATGCAGGGCACGATCGTGAAGGTGGCGATCGCCGACGGTGCAACCGTCGAAGCGGGCGAGCTCATTGTCGTGCTCGAGGCGATGAAGATGGAGCAGCCCATCAACGCCCACCGGGCCGGCACCGTGACCGGGCTGTCGCTCACGATCGGCGAGGTCGTGACCAGCGGCGCAACCATCTGCGAGATCAAGGGCTGACCCCGGGCCTGGCCCCCGACCGACCGAGAGTGCCACCCGGCGGCCCAGAGATCGCGACGATCTGGTCGCTTCCGGGTTATCGCCGACCAGATCGTCACGATCGGCCCACGTCACGGCAGCGGGCCCGACCTAGGACTCATGGAGCATCAGTTGGCGGGCCGCCTCGGTGATCGAGCCGCCAAGCGAGGGGTAGATCGAGAAGGTGTGGGCCAACTGGTCGACGGTGAGGCCGTGCTGGACGGCCATCGACACCGGCAGGATCAGCTCGGAGGCCCGCGGCGCCACGACGACGCCGCCCAGGATCGTGCCTGAGCCAGGTCGGCAGAACAGCTTGACGAAACCGTCGGTGAGCCCCTGCATCTTGGCCCGCGCGTTGGTGGCCAGCGGGAGCCGCACGGACTGCGCCAGCACGCTGCCCGCGTCGACCTGCTGCTGGCTCACCCCGACCGAGGCGACCTCGGGGTCGGTAAAGACGTTCGCTGCGACGGTGCCGAGCCGCAGTGGGGAGACCGCCTCACCCAGTGCGTGCCACATCGCGATCCGGCCCTGCATCGCGGCCACCGAGGCGAGCATCAGCACCCCGGTGCAGTCGCCCGCCGCGTAGATCCCCGGCGCGGTCGTCCGCGACACCCGGTCGACCTTGACGAACCCGCCCACATCGACCTCGACGCCGGCCTGGTCCAGGCCCAGGTCGCCCGTGTTCGGCACCGAACCGACCGTCATCAGGCAGTGCGAGGCGGCCACCGTCGAGGAGTCGGTGAGGCTCACCAGCACGCCGTCGCCAGCCCGGGTCACCGACGCCGCGCGGCCACGCAGGACGCGCATGCCCCGGCGTACGAAGACCTGCTGCAGCTGCTCGGCGGCGTCCGGGTCCTCCGTCGGCAGTACCCGGTCGCGGGAGGAGATGAGCGTCACCTGGCAACCCATCGCCAGGTAGGCGCTCGCGAACTCCGCTCCGGTGACCCCGGAACCCACGACCACCAGATGCTCGGGCAGGGCCGGCAGGTCGTAGAGCTGGCGCCAGTCCAGGATCCGCTCACCATCGGGCTCGGCGCCCGGGATGACCCGCGGATGCGCCCCAGTCGCGATCAGCAGGACGTCGGTGGCCAGCACCTGCGACCCGGTCTCGAGCTTGCCGCCGCCGAGCAGCCGCGCCTGTCCGTATTCGATCCGCACGCCCTCGCGGACGAGGCGGGCGGTGATGTCGCTCGACTGGGCCAGTGCCAGGGCCTTGACCCGGGCGTGCACCTCGGCGACCTGCACGGTCACGCTGCCGACCGCGTGCACCCCGACGAGGTCGGCGTGCGACAGCGACGTCATCGCCTCCGAGGTCGCGATGAGGGTCTTGCTCGGGACGCAGTCGGCGAGCACGCACATCCCGCCGACACCGTCCCGGTCGACCAGGGTGACCTCGGCGCCGAGCTGCACGGCCACCAGGGCCGCCTCGTAGCCAGCCGGTCCACCTCCGACGATCGCGATGCGGGTCACGCCCCCATCGTCCCATCCGGGCCCTGGCTAGGCTGCCCGGCATGCTCTACGCCGCCTACGGCAGCAACCTCGACCCGGTGCAGATGCACGAGCGGTGTCCCCACTCGCCGATCGCGAGCACCGGCTGGCTCGAGGGTTGGCGACTCACCTTCGGCGGCGAGGACCTTGGCTGGGAAGGTTCACTGGCCACCCTCGTCGAGGCGCCCGGGGAGCATGTCTTCGTAGCCCTGTACGACGTCACCGACGCCGATGCCCGCAGCCTGGACGCCTGGGAGGGGGCCGACAATGGCCTCTACCGAAAGCTCAAGGTGCGGGTGCAAGCCCTCGACGCCGAGCGCCTCTCGTGGGTCTACGTCCTGGACGGCTACGAGGGCGGGCTGCCGTCGGCGCGTTACCTCGGCGTGCTCGCCGACGCGGCCGAGGCGGCCGGCGCCCCCGACGACTACGTCCGTGAGCTGCGCACCCGCCCCTGCCGGTCCTCCGGCACATAGGGCTCCGGTGGGTCCAGGCACGCCTCGACCCGCCCTGCCCGCCGCTCGGACACCACGACAGCGACCGCCAGGACGGTGATCGCCCCGCCGACCAGGGTCGTCCCGGACAGGGGTTCGCCGGCGACCGCGGCGCCAAGCAGCACCGCTACCACCGGGTTGACGTAGGCGTAGGTCGCGACCTTGCTCACCGGCGCGGTCCCGAGCAGCCAGGAGTAGGCGGTGAACGCGACGACGGAGCCGAAGATGACGAGATACGCCAGCGCCAGCACCGCGTTGCCGGTCACCCGGGACGCCTCGAAGTGCTCGCCCCGGGCCAGCCCAACGAGCAGCAAGCCGGCAGCGCCGCCCATCATCTCGCCGATCGTCGCGGCCAGCGGGTCCGGCGGCAGCGCCACCCTGGTCGCCACAAACGACCCGACAGACCAGGCCAGGCTCGAGCCGATGACAGTCATCGCGGCCAGCACCGGCACACCGGCGGGGCGCGCGCCTGGTAGCAGCAGCACCGCGAGCCCGACGAAGCCGATCGCGACGCCGAGCACCGTCCGCGGCGCCGGCCGGTCTCGCACCGCGATCCGGAGCACCACAACGAACAGCGGGACCCCCGCGACGAGCAGCGCCGTCAGCCCCGACGGCAGGTGCTGCTGCTCGGCCAGCGTCACCCCGCCGTTGCCACCGAGCAGGAGCAGCAGTCCGATCACCGCGGCGTTGCGCCACTGCCGGGGCGTCGCCTGGAACGAGCTCCGCCCCCGTCGTAGGACGAGGAACGCGGCTATCAGCGCGGAGGCGAGCACGAACCGGGTCGCGGCTGTCAGCAGCGGCGGCAGTCCCTCAACGACGTAGCGGATCGCCAGGTAGGTCGAGCCCCAGACGACGTAGACCAGACCGAGGGCGGTCCAGGTCTTCCACGGGGCGGGGGGCATGGCAGCACCTTCTCATCCCGCCCGCCGCACCGGCCCCGCCCAGCATGTGATGAGGTTGTCGCCGACGACAGGAGACACCGGTGAAGGTGCTGATGATCGCCCCCCCGGGTGCGGGTAAGGGGACTCAGGGCGAGGTGATCGCCAGCCACTTCGGCATCCCGCACATCGCCTCCGGCGATCTGCTCCGCGACCACGTGGCTCGGGGCACCGAGCTCGGCAGGTCGGTGCAGCACTTCCTCGACCGCGGCGTGTTGGTGCCCGACGAGGTCGTCCTTTCGATGGTCAGCGAGGCGCTCGAGGCGGCCAGGGGCGGCGGCTACGTCCTGGACGGGGTCCCCCGAACGATGACGCAGGCCCGGGCGCTCTACGAGGTCGCGCTGGAGCTCGACATGACAGCCGACGTCGCCCTGCTCCTGCAGGTTGAGGACGTCGAGCTGGTCCGCCGGCTGCTCGGCCGGGCCGCGGAGCAAAGCCGCTCCGACGACTCCGAGGACGTGATTCGGCGCCGGCTGGCCCTCTACTACGACGTGACCCATCCGATTCTGGAGTGGTACGGCGAACGCGGGATCCTCGTGTCGGTTGACGCCGGTCGTCCCGCCGACCACGTCG
>JAYUMN010000500.1:0-1590 GCA_043762595.1 Frankiales bacterium | reverse complement strand
AGTGCGGTCGCCAGCCCCGGGTCGGCGAGGTAGTCGACCTCGTCAAGCGCACGGGTGAGGGTCGCGACGTCGGGGACCCTCGCGACGACATCGGCCTCGGCCCCCGAGCGGGCGGGCCTGTCAGCCGGCGGCATACCGCTCCGGGTCCGCCACGAACGCTGTGCGGCACGGCTCGCAGCAGAAGTAGTGCAGCACACCGTCCACCTCGGCCTGCGGGACCGTGGCCGACACGGCGACCGTCATGCCGCAGACCTGGTCCAGCGCGGACGTGCGAGCTGGGGCGACCTCAGCCGCGGCCAGCGAGGCCGCGGTTGTGCGCGTCGCGACGACTTCGGCGAGGATAGATAGTGCGATCTCGGCAGCGGTGCGTCCGCCGAGGTTCAGGCCCGCCGGGCTGTGGATTCGGTCGGTGCCCTCGACGTCGAGTGACGCGAGCACCGACGTGGCGCGCAGCCGGCTGGCGACGAGTCCGACATATGCGACACCGGCACGCAGTGCGGCCTCCAGGGCCGGCTCCTCCCCCCGGCCGTGTGACGCGACAACGACCGCGGCGGCGCCCTCGCAGTCACCGATGACCGGTCCGGCTTCGACAGTGAACCCGAGCGGCTCGCCGAGGGCGATCAGGGCCTGGGCGACCGGGGTCGTGCCGACGACAAGCAGCCTGGCCGGCGGGTGCACGGGCTCGAGGAACACCTCAAGGCTCCCGCCGGACAGGCACGGGTTGGCCACCGTGACGACGCCCTCATCGGCGGTCGTGCCCGGGGCGCCGGCTGAGATGCGCAGCAGCAGCGGTTCTCCCGACACAAGCACTTCAAGGGCGTGGAGTCGGACGGAGCTTTCCGCGCAGGTACCTCCTACGAAGCCCTCGATCACGCCGTCGCCGTGCACGAGCGCGGTGTCTCCCGCGTGCGCGCTGGTCGGGTGGAGCGCGCGCACCACCGTCGCCTTGACGAACGGCACGCGGGCGCTTCGCAGCTCCTCTGCCCGCCGCGCCAGAGCGTCCACCATGCCCACGCCCATCTAGATCGGCGGGGTCGGACGGCCCTGCATGGCCTCCCAGACCCGGGCCGGGGTGCACGGCATGTCCATGTGCACCAGGCCGTAGGGCGCCAGCGCGTCGACGACGGCGTTCACGACGGCGGGCGGCGAACCGACGGTCGCGGACTCGCCGATCCCCTTGGCGCCGATCGGGTGGTGCGGCGACGGCGTGACCGTGAAGCCGGTCTCCCAGTCGGGCACCTCCATGGCCGTTGGGATCAGGTAGTCCATGAACGACCCGCCGAGGCAGTTGCCGTCCTTGTCGAAACCGATGAACTCCATCAATGCCATCCCCACACCGTCGGTGAGGCCGCCGTGCACCTGGCCTTCGATGATCATGGGGTTGATGCGGGTGCCGCAGTCGTCCACGGCGATGAACCGGCGGACCTTGACGTGCCCGGTACCGGGGTCGACGTCGACCACGCAGATGTAGGCGCCGTACGGGAAGGTCAGGTTAGGCGGGTCGTAGGTGACCTCGGCGTCGAGGTTGCCGTCGACGCCGTCCGGCAGCGTCATCGTCCCGTGTGTGGCCATCGCGATCTCCTGGATCGT
>JAYUMN010000499.1:0-3487 GCA_043762595.1 Frankiales bacterium | reverse complement strand
GATGGGCCGCCGGCGCCCGACGGCCCGGGGCGCCTTCTCGCTGCACGCCCGGCTCGGCAATGCCGAGGTGGCCCGCCGGGTGCGCAAGCGGACCGGCTACGACGTCCACGACCTCGGACCGATGCGCGCCTGCCACCGGCAGGCGTTGCTCGATCTCGACCTCGTGGACCGGCGCTTCGGCTACCCCCTCGAGATGGTGGTGAAGGGCTCGGCCGCCGGGTGGCGCGTCGTGGAGGTCGATGTCGACTACCACCCGCGGGTCGGCCGGTCGAAGGTGACGGGAACGGTCCGCGGGACGGCCCGTGCCGTGCGCGACATGAGCCGGGTGCTCGGGCAACCCTGAGCTCAACCGGTCGCCAGCGGCAGCCGAGCGGCCGGCAGGCGGACCAGCACCCGGCAGCCCGGCCCGTGGTTGCTGAAGCTGATCTCGCCGTGGTGCGCCTCGACGAGCCCGCGGGCGATGGCCAGCCCGAGGCCTGCGCCGCCGTCGTTACCGGGGGTGCGCCCCGCCGTACCGCGAAAGGCCACCTCGAAGGCCTGAGCCCGGTCACCGTCCGGGATACCGCCACCGGCATCGACCACCTCGACGTACGCCGAGTCGCCGTCGGAACTGGCCCGGACCGAGATCACCCCGTCGGCCGGGGTGTGCAGATTGCGTTGCTGAGCAGGTTGCGCGGCACCCGGCCGAGCTCGGGCAGGCCGCCCGCAACGGACGGCAGGCCATCCAGCGGCGTCGCCAACCAGCCGCACCCCCTTGGCCGCGGCACCGGCGTGGCCAAGGCCACCGCGTCGCTGACGACTTCAGCGAGCAAGATTTCCTGCAGCGTCCGGCGGAGCGCCGACGTGCTGATCCGGGACAACTCGAACAGGTCGTCGAGGATCCCGGTAAACCGGTCGGCTTCCCGGCGCAGGCCGGTGCGGTGACGCCGTACCGTCGCCGCGTCGTCCTCGACGACACCGTCCTCGACTGCCTCGGCCGTCGAGCGGATCCCGCGAGCGGGGTGCTTGTGCTGGCCTCGTGCAACGCTGACCGGGTGCACGTGTCCGCCGCGCCGGACGCCTTCGAGCTCGCGCGCCCCTGAATCGCGGCCGCCGCCGGACCGGTCAGCCGCCGGGACGGAACCACCTACACCGCCTGCGATGCCGGTGTCGTGCACGCGCTCGACCCGGCGACCGGCGCAGACCATCGGACCTTCGACGGCGGGGGTGGCTACGGCAGCGACCTGTCGACCTCGGCAGCGGTCCTGGCCGACGGCTCGGTGCTCTGGCCTGGCCACCCGACATCCGGCCATGTGCACGACGTCGCCGCCGCCGGCTACACGCTGTTCGACCTCGCGCTCGGATCGACCGTCGCCAGCTACCCTGCGTTCGGCTCGGACGGGCTGCTGTGCTCGGCGACGCCGACGGCCGCCTGCTGGGCATCGGGAGCCCCCATGTACGACGTCCAGCTGCTCGTGCTCGCCAAGGCCCCGGTCGCCGGCCGGGTCAAGACCCGGCTGTGCCCGCCGCTGACGGCCCAGCAGGCCGCCGACGTTGCCGAGGCGGCCCTCCTCGACACCCTCGACGCCGTACGCCGTACCGAGGTGCGTCGCCGGGTCCTCGTGCTCGACGGGCCATTCGCGGCGGCCGGCTTCGAGGTGCTGCCGCAACGCGGCAACGGCCTTGACGAGCGGCTCGCAGCGGCTTTCGACGACGGCTGGTCCGCCGCGCAGCTGCCCATGCTGCTCATCGGCATGGACACCCCGGAGGTCACGCCAGAGGGCCTGGCGACGGCCGTCGAGGCGCTGGTCCGCACCGGCTGCGTCCTTGGCCTGGCCGAGGACGGCGGGTGGTGGGCGCTGGGGCTGGACCGCCCGGACGCATCGCTGCTGTTGGGCATCCCGACCTCGCAGGACGACACCGGGGCGTTGCAACGCGACCGGTTGCTGGCCTCGGGCCGGAAGGTGTTCGACCTGCCGGTGCTGCGTGACGTCGACGCGATCGGCGACCTGCTGGCGGTGGCCGAGCTCGCACCGGACGGCCGCTTCGCGGCCACGGTCCGCACCATCCTGGCCGGCCTGTCATGACCACGGCCGTCGATCTCTACGGCGCCGGGCTGCTCGACCGATGGCAATGGGCAGCAGGTGGCCGATGGTTCGCGGCGCCGTCAAGACGTTGAGCGGGTCGCAACGTCAGGACAAGACCGCCATCGGCCGGGCGCCGCTGACCAGTGGCTCGACGTAGCGGCGAATGGCCAGCGCCGCAGCCGCGCCCTCGCCGGCCGCCGATGCCGCCTGCTTCGTGCTGCCGCTGCGCACATCGCCAGCCGCGAACACCCCCGGCACACTGGTCTGCATGCCGGCGTCGGTGAGCAGGAAGCCTGCCGCGTCGAGGTCGATGACGCCTCGGGCCAGCTCGGTGTTGGGCGACAAGCCGATGAACACGAAGACGCCGTCGTAGGCCTGTTCGTGCTGCTCGCCGCTCTCGGTGTCCTCGAGCACGACCGTCTTGAGCTTGCCGTCGCCCTTGAACGCTGCCACGGTCGTGTGCGCCAGGACCGTCATCGCTGGGTTCTCGGCCACCTTCTCCTGCACTACCTTGCTGGCCGTCAGCCCGTCGCCGATGGTGGCGATCGTGACGTCGGGGGAGAACTTCGTCAGGAACACGCCCTCTTCCCCTGCGCTGTTACCGCCGCCGACGACGAGCACCTTCTTGCCGCGATAGAACGCCCCGTCGCAGGTCGCGCAGAAATGCACGCCGGCCCCGATGAAGTCCTCCTCACCCGGCACCCCCAGCCGGCGGTACATCGAACCGAGGGTGAGCAGCACGGCGAAGCTGAGGTACTCCTTGCCGTCACCGGTGCGGATGCCGCGGTACTCCCCGTCCACGATGAGCTCATCGACGGACTGGGCCGTGAGGATCTCCACCCCGAACCGCTCGGCCTGCTGCCGGAGCCGGTCGGCGAAGTCCGCCCCGGTCACGCCCTCTGGAAAGCCCGGGAAGTTATCGAGCAGCTCGGTCACACCGGCCTGCCCCCCGACGCCGGCCCGTTCCACCACCAGCGTCGAGATGCCCTCCCGCGCGGCGTACAGCGCAGCGGTGAGCCCGGCCGGGCCGCTCCCCACGACGATCAGGTCATAGAAGGGCTGTTTGGCCTCAGTCTTGAGGCCCAGCTTGGCTGCCATCTCGGCATTGCTCGGCTCGACCAGCGTCGAGCCGTCGGCGAAGCGGATGACCGGGATGATGCTCTTGCCCTGGTTCACCTGCTGGACGTAGCTCATCCCCTCGGCATCGCCGTCCACATCGACGAACTGATACTGCACCCGCTGCTCGCCGAGGAACTGCTTGGCCCGCTTGCAGTCGCCGCACCAGGTCGTGCCGTAGACGACGAGCCCGTCAGTGGAGGAGGTCATGGCGGCAGATTAGGCCGGGCCGGGCGCCGGTGGGACACCACCTCGTGACATCTCGAGGACGATTGCTCACAGCGACCTCACAGGCTGCGCTGACC
>JAYUMN010000498.1:0-8988 GCA_043762595.1 Frankiales bacterium | reverse complement strand
CGGTGCTTGACCGCCTGGAAGGACCCGATCGGCCGGTTGAACTGCCGCCGGGTCTTGGCGTAGGCCGTCGCCATCGCCAGGCACGCCTCGATCCCACCGACCATCTCACTGGCGAGCAGCGCACAGGCCAGGTCGACCAGCTCCTCGAGCCCGCCCGGCTGCCCGAGTGGCACAGCCGGCGTGCCCTGGAGCCGCACCTCGGCGACCGGACGGGTGAGGTCCAGCGCGTCCTGCCGGGTGCGGGTCAGCCCGGCGGCGTCGCCCCGCACGACGTACAGCCCCACCTCGCCTTCGCTGGTCGCGCTGACCAGCAGGACATCGGCGCTGTGCCCGTGCTCAACGAGGGTCTTGGTGCCAGTCAGGGTGACGCCGTCATCGCGGGACAGTGCGGTCGTCTGCAGCGCACTCGCGCCGGTGGGGCTGGCCAGCTCGGTCATCGCGAGGGTGGCGACCGTCGCACCGGTGGCGATCCCCGGCAGCAGGTCCTGCTGTGCCTGCTCGCTGCCGAGGCGCAGGACGGCCAGCGAGGCCAGCAGCCCCGCGGTGTACGGCGAGCTGGTGAGCGCCCGGCCGGTCTCCTCGAGCACCACAGCCGGCTCGAGCAGACCGGTCGCGGAGCCGCCGTACTCCTCCGGCAGGTGCAGCCCGGGCAGGCCGAGCTGGTCGCTCATCTGCCGCCATAGGGCGACGTCGTAGCCAAGCTCGGTCGCACTGCTCGCCCGCACCTGCGACAGCGGGCTCTTGTCGGTGAGGAACCGGCGCAGTGCAAGTCGGAAGTCGTTCTGGTCGCTGCTGAAGGCGAAGTCCATCTCAGCCCCTCCTGCTGGCGAGCTCGCGGAACGGGCCGCTGTCCAGCCGCGGTTCCTTGGGCAGGCCGAGCAGTTGCTCACCGATGATGTTGCGCTGGATCTGCGAGCTCCCCGCGTAGATCGTGCCGGCCCGGGCCGCCAGGAACGTCTCGACCCAGGATCGCGGGGAGTTCGCCGTGCCGGCCTCGGGCATCTGGAGCATCCCCCCGGTCGGCTGGCCGGTGGCAGCAAGGGCCTCCGGGCCAAGGATCTCCATCGCCAGCTCGGTGTAGGCCTGGAAGTACTCCGACCAGATGATCTTGCTGATCGCGGACTCCGGGCCGAGCGGTTGGCCCGACAGCGACCGGGTGAGGGCCTGATAGCCGCGAAAGCGCATCACCTCGACCCGGCCGTGGCACCAGGCCAGTCGGTCGCGAATTCTGGGGTCGCTGGTGAGACCGCGCTCGCGGGCCAGGGCGATCAGCCGGTCGAGATCGCCCCTGAAGCGGATGGCGTCGGTCGTCGCGGTGACGCCGCGCTCGAAGCCGAGCAGCGCCATCGCGATCCGCCAGCCGTCGTTCACAGCGCCCACGACCTCGCCCGCACCGGTGCGCGCGTCGGTGAAGAACACCTCGTTGAACAGTGCATAGCCGGCCATGTTGGTGATCGGCCGCACCTCGACGCCGGGCTGGTCCATCGGCACGAGCAGGAACGAGATGCCCTTGTGCTTCGGGGCTCCCGCGTCGGTCCGGGCCAGCACGAAGATGTGATCGGCCAGCTGCCCGGCCGAGGTCCAGGTCTTCTGGCCGTTGATCACCCATTGGTCGCCGTCGAGCACCGCCGAGGTGCGGATGCCGGCGAGGTCCGATCCCGCCTCGGGCTCGGAGTAGCCCTGACACCACCGCTGTTCGCCGGACAGGATCCTCGGCAGGTAGTGCTGCTTCTGCGCCTCGGTCCCCATCTTGATCAGGGTGTTGCCCAACATGCCGATGCCGAACGTGTCGTTCTCGCTGCCCTGCGGCGCACCTGCTTTGGCGAACTCCTCGGCGAGCACCACCTGCTCGAGGTGGGAGAGCCCGGCCCCGCCGTACACGGTGGGCCAGGACACCGCCAGCATCTGATGCTCGGCCAGAATCGTCCGCCAGGACTCCCGGAATGCCTCGCGTTCGGTCTCTGGCAAGGCGCCGATGCCGGCCCAGCCCGCCGGCAACTGCTCGCCGAGAAAGGCCTGCACGCGGGTCCGGAACGACTCCGCCTCGGGCGGGTAGCTGATGTCCATGCCGGGACGCTAGCGCTTGGCCGCCGTATTCGGGACCGCCGGTGGCAGGGTCGTCAGCTCTGCGGGAAGCCCAGGTCAAGCCCGCCGTGGCTGGGGTCGGGCCAGCGCTGGGTGACGACCTTGCCGCGGGTGAAGAAGTGCACGCCCTCGGTCCCGTGTGCGTGGCTGTCGCCGAACAGCGAGCTCTTCCAGCCACCGAAGGAGTAGTAGGCCATCGGTACCGGGATCGGGACGTTGATGCCGACCATCCCGACCTGCACCTCGAACTGGAAGCGGCGGGCCGCGCCGCCGTCGTGGGTGAACAGGGCTGTCCCGTTGCCGTACGGATGCGCGTTGACCATGGCCAGAGCCTCGTCGTACGACGTGACGCGGAGCACCGACAGGACCGGGCCGAAGATTTCCTCGGCATAGATGCTCATGCTCGTGTCGACCTTGTCGAACAGGGTCGGGCCAAGCCAGAAACCCTCTCCCGCAGGCACGCCGGCCCGGCCGTCGACCACCAGCTCGGCACCGGCGGCGACCCCGGCCTCGACGTAGGACACGACCTTGTCGCGGTGCGGCCCGCTGACGAGCGGACCCATGTCGGCGCCGTCCCGGCCGTCCCCGATGGTGAGCCGGGCCATCCGCTCGACGATCTTTGCGATGAGCGCGTCGGCGACCGGCTCGACGACGACCAGGGCCGAGATCGCCATACAGCGCTCGCCGGCCGAGCCGAAGCCAGCGTTGACGGCGGCGTCGGCGGCCAGATCGAGGTCGGCATCGGGCAGCACGACCATGTGGTTCTTCGCACCGCCGAGGGCTTGGACCCGCTTGCCGTGCGCGGTGCCGGTCTCGTAGACGTAGCGCGCGATCGGGGTGGAGCCGACGAAGGAGATCGCCTTGACATCGGGGTGGGTCAGCAGGCCGTCGACGGCGACCTTGTCGCCGTGGAGCACCGTGAACACACCCGGCGGCAGGCCGGCCTCGGCCCAGAGCTCGGCGAGCAGCATCGCCGCAGAGGGGTCCTTCTCGCTGGGCTTGAGCACGACGCAGTTGCCCGCGGCGATCGCGACCGGGAAAAACCACATCGGCACCATGGCGGGGAAGTTGAACGGCGAGATGACCCCGACCACCCCGAGCGGCTGCCGGATCGAGAACACGTCGACGCCGCCGGACACGCCCTCGGAGAAGCCTCCCTTCAGCAGATGGGCTATCCCACAGGCGAACTCAACGACCTCGAGGCCGCGGGTCACCTCGCCGAGCGCGTCGGAGAGCACTTTGCCGTGCTCGTCGGTGATGAGGGCCGCAACCTTACCCTTGCGCGCGTTGAGCAGTTCACGGAAGGCGAAGAGCACCGAGGTGCGCTTGGCCAGCGAAGTGCGACGCCAGCCGTCGAAGGCCGCCTGCGCGGAGGCAACCGCGGCTTCGACGTCGGCCGGGGACGCCAGGGCTACCGTCCCCGACACCCGGCCGGTCGCCGGGTCATAGACGTCGCCGAGCCGCTCGCCGGTGCCGTCGTAGGGCTTGCCGTCGATCCAGTGCGCGATCTGCTTCATTTGCGCAGCGTCCCATGACCGGTCCCGTCGGGTCCGGCAGCGGGCTTCCAGGGCGTTCACAGGCTGCTGCCAGGTGCCCGGGCCACGCTTGACTGGCAGGACCCCACTCCGACCTCGAGGAGCACGATGACCAGCCCGACCGACCTGATCTCCAACCCACTGCGCCCGCACCGGCGGATCGCCATCGCCACCGGCGCCGCCGGCGTCGTCGCCGGTCTGGCCCTCGGCGTCACCGGCCTCGCGTCGGCCGCCGGCAGCTCCCCGACCCCGACGTCGGCGAACGCAGCCGCGATCGCGCCGAAGACCAGCCCGGACGGCGACGGCCGGCACGGTCCGGGGCGCATGCACGGGCACGGGCCCGGTGGTCGCGGCGGTCTCGTCACATCCGTCGCTGGCGACACCGTCACGGTGGACACGCCGCGCGGCACCCAGACAATCACCCTCAACGCCTCGACTACCTACTACGACGGCCAGACCAAGGCGACCAGGTCGGTGCTCGCCACCGGCGAGATCATCGGCGTCCGGCTCGTCGACCCAGCTGCCGCCAAGCCGGTCGCCAAAGAGATCGCCGTGCTGCCGGCCCACGTCGAAGGCTGGGTCGCCAAGGTCGACGGCGCCACGATCACGCTGACCGACCCTGCCGGCTTCACCCGCACGGTGACGACAAGCAGCGCCACGGCCTACCGGAAGGACGGTGCAGCCGGCACCGCAGCCGAGGTCGAGGCCGGGGTCTTCATCCGGGCTGCCGGCAAGGTGGCCGGGGACGGCACGACGCTGACCGCGAGCAGGATCGGCACCGGGGCCCCCGGTCGTCACGGCATGATGCCGGGCGGCGGCCACGACGGTGGTCGCGGTGCCGGTGGTCCCGGTGCCAGTGCCGGTGATCCTCGTGACGGTGGCCCTGGCGGCAGCGCGTAGTTGATCGGCACCGGCCTCCGCGTGGACTGCCTGCCACCCTTCGTCGGGTAATCTCGTTGCGTGACGAGGGCAGGCGGCCACGTGCTGGCGCCTCCCGTCGCAAGCTCCTTTGGCACGTTGCGCGTTCGCGGCAAGCCACCCGTCGCCCTCGCCCTGATGGCCCTGATCGCCATCGCGGTGCGGGCGTATCCCTGGATCCGGGCGCACACGCTGCCAGGGGTCATGGAATACGACGACGGCGTCTACTACGGCGCTTCGAGGTTGCTCCTGCACGGCATGCTGCCCTATCGCGACTTCACCATCGTCCATCCGCCGCTCACCTCGGTGCTGCTGCTGCCGTTCGCCTCGATCGGCGCGCTGCTCGGCGACAGCGTCGGCATGGCCTCGGCCCGGGCCGGCATGGTGGTCGTCGCCGTGACAAACCTCTTCCTGGTCTACCGCCTGGCGCTCGGCCTCCCGGCCCGGGAGGACCGACGTCGCCTTGCCGCCGGCGCCGCAGCTGCGCTGTACGCGGTGATGCCCGACGCGGTCATCGCCGAGCAGACGGTGCTGCTCGAGCCGCTGGTCAGTCTTGGCTGCTTGCTGGCGATCTCGGTGCTTCTCAGCGCAACGCCTGCGACCCGCACCAGGGCAGCCTTGGCGGGCGTGCTGATCGCTGCTGCGATCGGCGTGAAGCTTTTTGCCGGCGTCTACGTCATCGCCGTCTGTCTGTGGCTGGTCCTGGGCAGGCAGCCGCGCCTCATCCCGCCGTTCGCCCTGGGGCTCGCTGGCGGCGGTGTGGCGTTGTTCTTGCCGTTCGGCCTGGTCGCCCCGCAAGCCTTCTGGCACGACGTCGTCGTCACACAGCTCTCGCGACCGCGCGACGCGACCGCCAACGGTGCGTCGCGCGTCGTCGGCATGACAGGCCTGCGGCTGGTGCCGCTCTCCGTCGGACTGCTGCTCCTGACGTTCCTGGCCGGCTCGGCCTTCATCTGGACCCGGCGCCAACCGGCCTCGCCACTCACCTTGTGGTTGCTCGTGGGGGTGCTCGGTGGTGTCGCGTTCACCCAGTCCCCTTCCTACTTCCCCCACTACGGGGCGTTTCTCGCGCCGCCGATGGCGATGGTGGGCAGCCGCTTCGCGGCCGGGGTGAGTGCTCGTCGCTGGACCGACCGGGCCAACGGCGCGGCCCTCGTGGGGCTCCTCGCCGCATTCGGGGTCGGCGCTGTCGCAGCCGACGTGCGATGGCACGGCCAGCCAGATCTGCACCGTGCGGGTGGTTTGGTGCCCACCGCGAGTTGCGTCTACTACGACACGGTCAGCCGGGCGATCGCCGCCGACCTGTTCGCTGCTCCGCGCCGGCGCTGCCGCGGTTGGATCGATGGCCGGGGCGTCGCGCTCACCTACAACACGCGCTGGCCGCCTGGTCGCAGCTTCTACCCGGCCGGGTTCCTCGCCGACGACCGCTGGCAACGCGAGACGGTCGGCCAGTTGGAGCAGGCGGACTGGTTGCTGTTGCGGCGGACGCCGGACCGGCTGCCCGAGTGGACCGCGACGACCCAGGGCTATGCGCTCAAGCACTTCACACCCGTCTGGGTCGGCGGGAGTGGAGCCACCCGGGCTGAGCTCTGGCGGCGCGTCTCCTAGGCCAGGAACTCCAGCAGGGTTGCGGTCACGACGTCGGGCGCCTCCTCGATGACGAAGTGGCCGGCGCCGGGCACGGTGACCATCGAGCACGCCGGCCCGAGGTCACGGACGACGGACTCGCCGACCGAGACCGGGAGCACCGGATCGGCGGCCCCCCACAAGACCAGCAGCCGCTCGGCGGCAACCCGGGGGCCGGCTGTGGTCCTGGACCGGGTCAGGGCCTGTCGCAGCTTGGGCCGGGCCGTGGCCCGGTAATAGCCGAGCATGGCCTTCACCCGCGCCGGGTCGGTGTACGCCGCGGCGTACTCCGCCCGGACCTCGGGCTCGAGCCGGGTGGGGGCCTTCCAGGCCACCTCAAGCATGGCGTCCACGACCCGGTGGCCGCCCAGTCGGAACAGCAGCTCGGGTGCGAACGGCAGAGCGAAGAAGGGGATGTGGGCAGCCCGCAGCAGCGACAGCTCGCGAAACGGCGCGTTCGCGACGCAGAGCCGGCGCACCAGGTCCGGCCGTCCGCCGGTCAGGCCGAGCGCCAGTGCGCCACCCCAGTCATGTCCCACGACGTCGACCCGGCCACCGGGGGCCTCGGCTTCGACGAGGGCCGCGAGTTGGCTGACGAGCGCCGGTACGTCGTACGGGCCGGTGTAGGTCGAACCGCCCAGCCCCGGCAGGTCGGGGCACAGCACCCGGCGGCCCACAGCAAGCTGTGGTGCGACGTGGCGCCAACAGGTGGAGGTCTCGGGCACACCGTGCAGCATCAGGACCGGGACGCCGGGACCATCGCCGTAGGAACGCAACAGAAAGTTGGTCTCGGCGACCGGCACGTTGCGGACCTGGCTCATGCGTAGAACACCCTCTCGACCACGAGCCGCGCCCGCCGGGTTGCCCGGCGGTAGTCGTCCAGGAAGTCGCCCTGGGCACCGGCAGGGTAGCCGAGGGTGCGGGCGACGCCGGCCAGCTCAGGGCCGCTCGACGGCAGCGCGGTCGCCGCCCGGCCGCGCACCAGCAGCAGGGCGTTGCGGACCGCCGCGGTGAGGGTCCAAGTGTCGGCAAGAACGGCGGCATCGGTGGCGTCGAGCAGCCCGGCAGCGACCGCCGCCTGCAGTGCAGGCAGCGTCGACGGTGTCCGCAGGCCGGGGACGTCGTGACCGTGCCGCAGCTGCAGCAGCTGGGCCGTCCACTCGACGTCGGCGAGCCCACCCTTGCCGAGCTTGAGGGCAAGGGTCGGATCGCCGCCACGGGGCAGCCGCTCCAGCTCGACCCGGGCCTTGATCCGCCGGATCTCGATGACCTGCGCATCGGTCAGGCCACCAGGCGGATAGCGCACCGGATCGATGGCCGCCAGGAACTGGTCGGTGAGATGGACGTCCCCCGCCAGCGGCGCGGCCCGCAGCAACGCCTGCGCCTCCCAGATGTGCGACCAGCGGGCGTAGTAGGCCGCGTAGGACGTCAGGCTCCGGGTGAGCGGCCCCTGCCGGCCCTCCGGCCGCAGATCGGCGTCGACCAGCAGCGGCGGGTCCGGCGCCGGCAGCGCCAACAGCCGGCGCACCTCGTTGGCGACGTCGTGGGCGACCGAGGCGGCCTCCGACTCGGCCACCCCGGGATCGGCCTGGTGGACGAACAAGACGTCTGCGTCGGAGCCGTAGCCCTGCTCGCCACCGCCGAGCCGGCCCATCGCGACCACAGCCAGCCGCACCGGCATCGGCGCCCGGCGCTCAGCCTCGATCTTGCGGGTGGCGACCTCGAGGGCGGCCGCAATCGTCGCCGCCGCGACCTCACTGAGCGCCTTGCCGACCGCGGGCCCGTCGAGCCGTGCGAGCAGGTCGGCGCAGGCGATCCGGAGCAGCTCCTGGCGCCGCAGCCCGCGGACGGCAGCGACCGACGCCTCCCAGTCGCCGCGCCGTCTGGCAACAGCGAGAAACGCCGGCGTGAGGGACTCCCGCGGCATGAGCTCGTCGTCGGAGGCCAACATCCGAACCGCTTCGGGCGCACGGGCCAACAGATCGGCGACGTAGCGGGAGGAGGCCAGCAGCCGGGCCAGCCGCTGCGCAGCACTGCCCTCATCGCGCAGCAGCCGCAGATACCAGGGGGTTGCGCCGAGTGCGTCCGACACCTGCCGGAACGACAACAGCCCGGCGTCGGGGTCGGCCGCGTCGGCGAACCAGCCGAGCATCGCCGGCAGCAGCGTCTGCTGGATGGCGGCCCGCCGCGACACCCCCTCGGTGAGCGCCTCGAGATGCCGCAAAGCGGTCGCCGGTTCGGTGAAGCCGAGTGCCTCGAGCCGGGCCTTGGCCGCCTCGGGAGTCAGCCGCGCCTCGGCCGCGGGGAGCCGCGCCACAGCAGCCAGAAGTGGTCGGTAGAACAGCTTTTCGTGCAGCCGTCGCACCTCCCGGACGTAGCCGGCCCGCTCCCGACGGAACGTCGTCACGGCTGGCTCGGACCCCGACGAGCGGTAGCCACAGGCCCTGGCAACCCGCCGGATGCCCACCTCATCGGCGTCGGCCGGGAGCAGATGCGTACGCCGGAGCCGGTGCAGCTGCAGCCGGTGCTCGACCGTCCGCAGCCACCGGTAGGCCTCGGCCAGGTGCCGCGCGTCCTCCCGGCCGACATAGCCACCCGCCGCGAGCTGCCCGAGCGCCACCAAGGTCGTCCCACTGCGCAGCGTCGGATCGGCGCGGCCGTGCACCAGCTGCAGCAGCTGTACGGCGAACTCGACGTCCCGCAGGCCCCCGGGGCCGAGCTTGACCTCGCGCCCCGCGGTGTCGCCGCGCAGGGTGGCCTCGACCCGCCGCCGCATCGCCTGCACATCCTCGACGAAGCCGGGTCGATGGCCCGCCTCCCAAAC
>JAYUMN010000497.1:0-2715 GCA_043762595.1 Frankiales bacterium | reverse complement strand
CGTGAGAACGCCCGGGCGCCGACTCGTCGGGCGCTGTCCCCGGTGGATCTCGGAGCCCCCGCGGTGACCGGCATGCAGTCATCCTCCTGGACCCGCGGCGACCCCATCGGTCAGCTCACCTGGACCTGGGGCGGCTCGATCAGCACACCCAGGCAAGCCCGCACGCCGTCGTACCCACCCACCGGGATCGGGCCGTTGCCGAAGGAGCGGGCGATCTCCGCAACGGCACCTCGACCTGGTGAGGCGCATGACCGAGGCCTGCGGCGGTCGACTGCGTGCTTCGCGGTTCGTGGTCGGTGCAGGGGAGCAGGCTCATCAGCACCTCGCCGGCTGGTCGCAGCCGGGACCAAGCGAATCAGCCAGATCGCGAAGGACCTCATCGACGCCTGACCGCACCTGCTTGCGCCTACAGCTGGACGCCGCGGGTCAATGCGCCATCGACGACCAGATTTGTGCCGCTGGTGAAGCTGGACAGGGGACTGGCGAGGAACAGGACCGCCCGGGCCATCTCCTGAGGCGTTCCCATCCGGCCGGTCGGGTTGCGCGCCAGCGCCGCGTCGTACAGAGCCGGGTTGCCCGCCTTGATCTGATCCCAGACTCCGCCCTCGAAAAAGGTGTTGCCAGGCGAAATGGTGTTGGCCCGGATGCCCTGTCCGGCGAGCTGATTGGCCAGTCCCTGGATGTAGTGCACCAGGGCAGCTTTCATCGTCCCGTACGGCCCGGCTGCGAAATCGATCTCCCGGGCGGAGACGCTGGAGATCGCCAGGATCACGGCGGCGTCGCTGGTCAGCAGGTGCGGCATCGCTGCAGTGACCAGGCGCACCGCACCCATCAGGTCGATCTCGAAGGACGCCTGCCAACTCTCCTCGCTGTCCGGGATGGCCAGGGCGCTGACGTTGGACACGACGATGTCCAAACCGCCGAGGCGCTCGGCCGAGTCGGCAACCCAGCGCGCGAGCGCGGGGGCGTCCGCAACGTCGACGACCGAGCCGGTTGCCGTTCCGGGCCGACCAGCCAGAGCCTGCTCAGTGCTGGCGATCTCGGCGGCGTCGCGGGCACAGAACGCCACGGCCATGCCCTCGTCGGCGAACGCCTCGACCACGGCACGACCGATGCCGCGGGTGCCGCCCGTCACCAGGGCGCGGCGTCCGTCGAGGTGCAGATCCATGGCAGAACCTTCCGTCGTGGTGGGTCAGTGCAGGGTGGCCGCTCGCGCCCGGAGGTCGCGGTGCAACCCGTCGTACGCCTGGGCCGGTGGGAGCAGGGCCTTGTTGGCCTTGACCACGGCGCTGTAGTTGGCGTCGACGACGTTCGCGATCGGGGCCTCGGTGATCTGTGAGAGCAGCTGGTAGGCGTCCATCGGGTGCAATCCGTACAGCTCGCCGAACCAGTGCACCAGCTCGGACTGAGCGATCCGCCAGGCGTCCTCGAGTGGACGGCTCGAGCCGACCGTCATCCAGTGCGTGTCGTTCTCGATCCGGGGCCAGGCAGGAGCGCCGCCCTTCACCAGCTCGACGATGACCGTGGTGGTCATCGCGCCCTCCACCGCGGTGCCGCAGGCCTCGCCCTCACCCTGGCGGTAGTGGCCGTCGCCGAGGGAGAACAGGGCGCCTTCGACGTTGACCCCGAGGTAGCAGGTCGCGCCCGCGCGCATCTGCGGGGTGTCCATGTTGCCGCCGAAACGGTCCGGGACCAATGAGCTGCGGACCTCACGCCCGGCCGGGGCGACACCGACGGTCCCGAGCATCGGCTCCAGCGGCAGATCCACCCGCAGCTCGCCGAAGCGCGCAGCGAAGGTGACCGTCTTTCGGGCCCGGTCGAGCTCGTAGATGTAGGTGAGATCGGGCAGCGGGTCCTGCAGGGTCACCACCCGGTCGGTGCTCGTCATCCCGCCGAAGAACGGGATGTGCGCCGAAGCACCCCAGTCCCGCGCGGGCTCCACGCTCACCAGGTGCAGCGCCAGCGTGTCGCCCGGCTCGGCGCCTTCGACGTAGAAGGGCCCGGTCTGTGGGTTGACGTGGCTCAGGTCGACCTTCTCGCTGGACAGGTCGGTCGCGGCGCGCAACGCCCCGCAGAACGCGTCGTCGGACCACAGGCGCATGGCCGTGCCAGGTCGAACACGCATGACCGGCGCGACACCGCCGAAGGTGAAGGCGTAGTCCTCGAACGAAGGGGTGAACTCCACGACGTCCATCCGCGCAGCCAATCAGGAATCTGCTCCGGTGACTACTGCGACCGGTCGGGGGCGTCGAGCACGAAGAGCAGGTCCCCGACCTCCACGTTGTTGCCGGCGTCGACGATGACCTCTGCGACCACGCCATCAGCCGGACAGGTGATCGTCGACTCCATCTTCATGGCCTCGACGACGGCCAGCGGCTGCCCCTTGGTGACGACGTCGCCGACTGCCACCTTGGGCAGCACGACGCCCGGGAGCGCTGAGCCCACCTGCCTGAGGTCCTTCGGATCGGCCTTGCGCGCTGTGCGGCGGGTCACTTCCACGGACGTGTCGCGGACCACGACCGGGCGTGGCTGGCCGTTGACCCGCAGGTGCAAGGTGCGCATGCCGTCTTCGCCTGCGTCGCCGAGGGTTTCGAGCTCGACGAGCACCTCGACACCGGCTTCGAGGTGGATGGTGACGACGCGGCCGGGTTGCAGCCCGTGGAAGAACGCCTCGGTCGGGATGACCGAGACGTCACCGTGCCTGGCGAGGGAGGT
>JAYUMN010000496.1:0-2894 GCA_043762595.1 Frankiales bacterium | reverse complement strand
AGGCCCTGCCCCATCGCCCGGGCCAGCACGAGCAACGTGTCGGGATCGATGACCCCGCTCTCCTGCATCGCCACCGCCGTCTGCAGCGCGCGGACGTCGGCGATGGTAAAAGCCACCTCGGCGTCAGCGAGGGCCGGAAACCCAAGCGCCGACCAGACCGCGTGCGCCCGCTCGAGCGGCACCCCCGACAGCGCGACCACATCCAGCCGCGTCAGCGTGACCGGCTCGCCGAGCAGGGCCCGGTCCAGGTCCTCGGCATGGCCCACGCGGGAAGCCTAGGGCGACGGCCCAACGGCCGGGGTGCCGAACGCACTGGCCCGGCGTAACGTGGTGATGGTGAACGGTCGGCACAAGGCGTACTTCGTCTTCCGGGGTAGTTCGGCCGGCATCTTCCTGCTCTCCGCCACGGTGCTCCCGCGCGGGGCGCCAGCGATCGTTGGTTGCATCGTCGCCGGGATGGGTGGCGTTCTGACGTGCATCGGGGTCAACGCCGGCGGGCCCGGCGAGCGAGCCGGTGGCCGGGTCGAAGGCGTGCGGTACGACAAGGTCCGAGCCCCACAGGGCGACTGGCCGCCGTACGACCCGGCGATGGTCGTCGAGGGCAAGCTCGCCGACAGTTAGGAGACTTGCTCGACCAGGTCGTAGAGCGTGCGCTGCACCTGCACGACGTCGGGCACCTCGGTGAGCACGACCTGACCGCGCTCGCCGGCGGACTCGACCACCAGCGTGCCGCAGCCCAGGATTCGCTCGAACAGCGAGTGGCTGAAGGTGATGTCGTTAATCCTGGACAGCGGTACGTCGCGGCCCTGCCTGGCCAGCACGCCGGTGCGCACCACCACCCGGCGGGTCGTCACGACAAACAGCGTGGTGCGCCACCGCAGGAACGGCACGACCGTGAACGTGCCGAGCAGCACCACCGCAGCGATCGCGACCACCAGCTGCAGGCGGCCGTCGACGACGACTGCGAACAGATAGCCGGCCAACGCCAGGACGACCACCAGCGACAGCACCGGCAGGACCAGGCGCTTCCAGTGCGGGTGCATGTCGAGCACGACCTCCTCCCCCTGCGACAGGAGCTTCGCGGGATAGGCCATGCCGCGATGATGTCAGCGCAGGTGCACCACGTCGCCCGCGGCGTACGCCGTGCCGTCGACGACCAGCCGACCGTCGGTGTCCACGGCGTCCGCAACGCCCTCCACAGCTGCGCCACCGGGCAACTCGAGGCGGACCCGTCGGCCGATCGTTGCGCACAGCGTGCGGTAGTCGCCCGGGCCGGCCGGCCGGGCCAGGTGGCGCAGCACCGCCTTGAGCAGCGGCTCACGATCGACGGTGCCGGCGCCGACGAGCTGCAACGACGTGGCACCGTCGTGCGGTAGCTCGTCTTCACGAGTCGTCACGTTGAGCCCGATCCCCAGGACGACCGCGCCGCTGACCGGCACTTCGGCAAGCAGCCCGCAGAGTTTCTTGCCCTGGACGAGCACGTCGTTCGGCCACTTCAGCTCCGCGTCGACCTGGGCGACCTCACGCACGGCCCGGGCGACGGCGACGCCGGCGAGCAGGCTCTGCCAGCCCAACAACGCCGGCTCGGGGTGGAGCAGCACCGAAAAGGTCAACCCGGCGCGAGGCGGCGACACCCAGCTGCGGTCCAGCCGGCCCCGGCCAGCGGTCTGCGACTCGGCCACCACGACGAGCCCGGCGGGCTCACCGGCCCGGGCACGGTCGGCGACAACGGCGTTGGTCGAGTCGGTCTCGGCGAGCACCTGCACCCGCCAGCCGTCGCCGGACAGGGCCCGGGTGAGGGCGCCGGCGCGCAGTGGCGGGCGGTCCAGGTCGTCGTACACCCCGCCATCGTGCCCCGGTACCCTGCGCCGCGTGACCGCCGAGCCCGTTGCCCCGCCACCCGACCAGGCCGCGGGCCCCGACGTCCACACGACGGCGGGCAAGCTCGCCGAGCTGCGCCGGCGCGCCGAGCTCGCGCAGCACCCCGGCACCGAGACAGCGCTGGCAAAACGGCACGCGAAGGGGCAGCGGACGGCCCGCGAGCGGATCGAGGCGTTCCTCGACGAGGGCAGCTTCACCGAGACCGACGGGCTCGCTCGGCACCGTGCGCGCGACTTCGGCCTGGACGACAACCAGCCGATCGGCGACGGCGTCATCACCGGTTTCGGCACCGTTGACGGGCGACCGGTGTGCATCTTCAGCCAGGACGCCATGGTGTTCGGCGGGGCGCTCGGCGAAGTCTACGGCCAGAAGATCGTCAAGGTGATGGATCTGGCCCTCAAGACCGGCTGCCCCATCGTCGGGATGAACGAGGGCAGCGGCGCCCGGATCCAGGAGGGGATCATGGGCCTGGCGCTGTACGGCGACATCTTCTATCGCAACACGATGGCCTCCGGCGTGGTCCCGCAGATTTCGCTGATCCTGGGCAACTGCGCCGGTGGCCACGTCTACTCGCCCGCACTGACCGACTTCAATCTGATGGTCGACGGTGCCTCTGCGATGATGATCACCGGGCCGGACGTCATCAAGACCGTGACGGGCGAGGACATCTCGATCGAGGACCTCGGCGGTGCACGCGCCCACAACTCACGCAGCGGCGTGGCGCACTTCATGAGCCACGACGAACACGACGCCCTCGAGCTGGCCAAGGTCCTGCTTTCCTACCTGCCGAGCAACAACTTGTCCGACCCCCCGGTCTTCGAGACCGGCGACGCCCTCTCCGAAGAGCCGCTCACCCTGCTCGACACCTTCATCCCGGACAGCAACAACGCGCCGTACGACATGCACACGATCATCGAGGCGGTCCTGGACGACGGCGACTTGCTCGAAGTGCAGGCACTGTGGGCGCAGAACATGACCTGCGGCTTCGGCCGGATCGAAGGTCGCAGCGTCGG
>JAYUMN010000495.1:0-7008 GCA_043762595.1 Frankiales bacterium | reverse complement strand
AGCTTCGCCCAGATGAGCGCAAGCTTCGACTGGTCGCGGGTCAACACGGTCGGCCCGGTCTTCGACCTCGACAAGCTCGGCTGGCTCAACGGCCACTATCTGCGCGAGCTCGCCGAGGACGAGCTGGTACGCCGCCTCGTCCCCCATCTGCAGCGCGCCGGGCTCGTCTCACCCGACCCGACCACGGCAGAGCTGGCGACCCTCGCCGGCGCCGCCCCGCTGATCCAGACCCGGATCGCCGTGCTGTCCGAGGCGGCCGGGCTGCTGCGCTTCCTGCTCGTCGATGAGCAGGACTTCGCCGTCGAGCCGGCCGCCGCTGAGAAGTCGCTCGGCGAGGGGAGCGCCGCGGTGCTGGGCGCGACGGCTGACGCCCTGGAGCTGCTGGAGCAGTGGACGACCGTAACGATCCAGGCCGCCATGGATGCGGCGCTGCTCGACGGGCTCGGACTCAAACGTGGCAAGGCCTATGCCCCGGTCCGGGCCGCCGTCTGCGGCTCCACCATCGCGCCGCCGCTGCCCGAGTCGATGGCGCTGCTCGGCAAGACGCGGGTGCTCCGCCGCCTGCGCGCCGGGCGCTGAGTGACCGTCACGACATCCGCTAGACTTGGCGCCGTCGTGCTGTGGGGTATGGGGTAATTGGCAGCCCAACTGATTCTGGTTCAGTTAGTCTTGGTTCGAGTCCAGGTACCCCAGCAAGGTCGGGCAGCCAGCCCGGACGGTTCGTGGAAGACCTAGGGCCCCGTCGTCTAGCGGCCTAGGACGCCGCCCTCTCACGGCGGTAGCGTGGGTTCGAATCCCATCGGGGCTACGAAGTACCGCATGAGGGCCTGCTGTCCGACCGATAGCGGGCTCTCATCACGCCTGGCCCAGGGATTTGGTCTCAAGGTCGCGGTCGCCATCGGACAGCAGCAGATGTCGCACGAATGCCACTAAGTCCCCGACCCATTGCCCCCTCGGCTGGGCCACCACAGTCCAGGTTGGCTGGCCCGGTGGTCGAGCCGGTCGCCGTCGCGGTGGTGCACGACCTCGGCGCTCGACAACTTCCGGCCAGGGACCTGGGCCAGCACGAGGCGGTGCTCGAACTCCTTGGTTCGCCCCACGGGGATGAGGTGTCGGCGCACCAATGGGAGCTGGACAGAGCAAGAGCCTTGGCTGATCGATCCATCGCCAGTCGACGTGCGAACAGGACCGCCGGCCTCGGGGCCGCCGTAGCGCTTCCAGCGCTTCCAGCGCTTGTAGTGACTGCGACAAGCGCCACCTGAGTGTGCGCCGCGGTTGCAAGTCGCCACGTCGCACTGGTCGGTTTTGGTCCACGTCAGCGGCACGCCGGCCCGCGGATCACCAGTCCTCGACCAGCGCAGAGAGTGGCCGTGGCACCAACCGCGGGTGACCGCGGCGCGACCGCAGCCTCGACCGTGCAGACCGCGGGCGCCCGGTCGGGCTGGACCGCACCGTGCCGGAGCAGCTGCCGGTCGGGGCGCGAGCAGTGCCCGCGGGCGTAGACCGGACGACCACAGTCGAGCGCTGGGCAGCTCATGCCCCGACGGTGGCGCGCAGGTCCGACAGTTCGAGGGCGGCGGCCAGGACAGCCTGCGCGTGCAGTCGGCCGGGCGACCGGCCGAACCGCTCGAGCGGCCCAGAGACGCTCACCGCGGCGACGACCGCCCCACCGGCGTCCCGGACCGGAGCCGACACCGAGGCGACGCCCTGCTCGCGTTCGGCAACGGAGTGGGCCCACCCGCGGCGGCGTACGTCGGCCAGGGTCCGGGCGGTGAACGCCGACCCCGGCGGCAGCGGCCCGTCGTCCCAGGCCAACAGCACCTGCGCCGCCGAGCCGGCCGACATCGGCAGGGTCATCCCGACCGGGACGGTGTCGCGCAGACCGCTGCCGAGCTCGGCCGCGGCGAGGCAGACGCGCACCTCACCGCGGCGGCGGTAGAGCTGGGCGCTCTCCCCGGTCGCGTCGCGCAGGGCGTCGAGGACCGATGCAGCCCGCTGCAGCAGGCCGTCGTCGCTCCCCGCCAGCTCGGCCAGGCGCGGCCCCGGCTGCCAGCGGCCGGCTGCGTCGCGGACCAGCAATCGGTGCACCTCGAGCGCCACCGCCAGTCGGTGGGCCGTCGCCCGGGACAACCCGGTGTCCTCGGTCAGCGCGGTGAGGGTGTCCGCGCCGGCCCGGACCGCCGCTAAGACGACCACGGCCTTGTCAAGCACGCCAACTCCGCTACGCTGTTCCACGTACTGATACTGCCATCCCACTGCTTGAGATTGCAAGGAGCGCTCGCCATGGGCCGCACACTCGCCGAGAAGGTCTGGCAAGACCACGTCGTACGCCGCGCCGAGGGCGAGCCGGACCTGCTCTACATCGACCTCCACCTGGTGCACGAGGTGACGAGTCCGCAGGCCTTCGAGGGCCTGCGACTGGCTGGTCGCGGGGTCCGGCGACCGGATCTCACCCTGGCCACCGAGGACCACAACGTGCCCACCGATCTGCTGATCGGGCCCATCAAGGACCCGGTGTCGAAGGTCCAGGTGGAGACGCTGCGGGCCAACTGCGCCGAGTTTGGCATCGAGTTGCACCCGATGGGCGAGGCCGGCCAGGGCATCGTCCACGTGATTGGGCCACAGATGGGCGTGACCCAACCGGGCATGACGATCGTCTGCGGGGACAGCCACACCAGCACGCATGGCGCGTTCGGGGCATTGGCCTTCGGCATCGGGACGAGCGAGGTGGAGCACGTCCTGGCCACCCAGACGCTGCCGCTGCCGCGGCCCCGCACGATGGCCGTCACGGTCCAGGGCAGCTTGCAGCCGGGCGTGACGGCCAAGGACCTCGTCCTGGCGTTGATCGCCCAGGTGGGCACCGGTGGTGGCCAGGGCTACGTCGTCGAATACCGCGGTGCCGCGATCCGCGCGCTGTCGATGGAAGGCCGGATGACGGTCTGCAACATGAGCATCGAATGGGGTGCGCGGGCCGGGATGATCGCTCCCGACGCCACGACCTACGCCTACCTGCAGGGGCGGCCGAGTGCGCCACAGGGTGCGGACTGGGACGCAGCTGTCGCTGCCTGGGACGTCCTTGGCACCGACGCCGACGCAGCCTTCGACAAAGAAGTTGTGCTCGACGCCTCTGCGGTCACCCCCTTCGTCACCTGGGGCACCAACCCGGCGCAGGGTGTGGCGCTCGCCGACACCGTCCCGGACCCCGCCGCGCTGCCGGCCGGCGGCGTGCGCGACGCCGCCGAACGCGCACTCGCCTACATGGGCCTGACCGCCGGGACGCCGATGCGCGACATCGCCGTGGAAACCGTCTTTCTCGGGTCCTGCACCAACGGCCGCATGGAGGACCTGCGCGCCGCCGCCGCAGTCCTGTCGGGCCGCAAGGTCGCTGCGGGCGTCCGGATGATGGTCGTCCCCGGTTCGATGCTGGTGAAGCTGCAGGCCGAGCAGGAGGGCCTCGATGTCGTCTTCACCCAGGCTGGCGCCGACTGGCGCAGTGCCGGCTGCTCGATGTGCCTCGGGATGAACCCGGACACCCTCGCCCCCGGCGAGCGCAGCGCCTCGACGAGCAACCGAAACTTCGAGGGCCGGCAGGGCCGCGGTGGTCGGACCCATCTGGTCTCACCCGAGGTCGCCGCCGCGACCGCCGTCGTCGGCCGCCTCGCGGCCCCTGCAGACCTGGAGGTCTGAGTCATGGAGCCGTTCACCAGCCACACCGGGACCGCCGTCGCCCTGCGACGCAGCGATGTCGACACCGACCAGATCATCCCGAGCGACTGGCTCAAGCAGGTCGCGCGGACCGGCTTCGGGAGGGGGTTGTTCAGCCAGTGGCGCGAGGATCCGGCCTTCGTGCTGAACCGTCCGGAGCACCGCCGGGCCAGCATTTTGCTCGCGGGGGAAAACTTCGGCACCGGATCGTCGCGCGAGCACGCCGTCTGGGCGCTCACCGACTACGGCTTCAAGGCCGTCATCAGCGCCCAATTCGCCGACATCTTCCGTGGCAACTGCCTCAAAGGGGGGCTGTTGCCGGTGCAGTTGCCAAGTGACGTCGTCGGACGGCTGATGGCTCTCGTCGAGGCCGATCCCACGACCGGTGTCACCGTCGACCTGGCCGCCCGGGAGATCCGCAGCGGCGACATCGTGGCGGCGTTCGAGCTCGACGACTTCACCCGCTGGCGTCTCATGGAGGGCCTGGACGACATCGGTCTGACGCTGCGTCATCAGGACGACATCGCCGCCTACGAAGGTCGCCGCCCGTGCTGGAAGCCGGTCACGGCGCAAATCTGACCCGGTACGGCGCACTGGGGACGCACTGACTGGTTGGCCTGGCACGATGGCGGCGTGACCGACGAAGAGCTGTTTGAGGACCTGTCCCGGCGGCTGCGCGAGGCGCACCGCCGGGTCGGCGCTCTGGACGTCCCGCAGGAGCAAAAGGCTCGCGTAGTAACGAGACTGCTCGCTGTCAGCGATGCCGCCAAGCACGACCTGGTCAGAGCCTCGGCCCGCCTCGAAAGGCTATTGGCCGACCTCGATGACGGCCGATTCCCCACCCCTGAGGGGTGAACAGGGGGCACAAGCGCTGCGACACAAGGAAAGTGCTTGTGTCGAGATGGTCGACGTGAGCCGCTTGCGCCTCTACCGTTCTGTGGCAAGAGGCAGAGCGCCTCAACAGTCCTGGGAGGACCGCTGTGAACAAGGCAGATCTGATCGAGGCGCTCGCTGAGCGGCTGGGCGACAAGAAAGCCGCCACCGCCGCCGTCGAGGCCGTCGTCGACACCGTGACCCGCGCCGTCGTCAAGGGTGAGAAGGTCGCCATCGCCGGGTTCGGGGTGTTCGAGCGGGTGGAGCGAGCCGCGCGGACGGCCCGCAACCCCGCGACTGGCGCGACGGTCAAGCTCAAGAAGACTTCGGTCCCGAAGTTTCGCCCCGGGCAGGGTTTCAAGGACGTCGTGAGTGGCGCCAAGAAGATTGCTGCCAGTGGGCCCAGCGTGGGTCGCCTCGCCGGCGCCTCCGGACGGACCGGTGGCACGGTGGCCCGCAAGGCTGCTGCACCGGCCAAGGTCGTCGCCGCCAAGGTGACCACCGCCCGCAAGGCCGCTCCGGTCAAAGCAGCGACCAAGGCCGTCACCAGCAGGGCGACCAAGGCGACCCCAGCCAAGCCCGTCCCGGTCCGCGCGGCTGCCAAGGCAACTATCCCCAGGGCCGCAGCCGCAAAGGTTGCCGCGCCGGCCAAGAAAGCTGCGGCCAAGAAGGCTGCCGCCAAGCGTTAGGCAACAACCCACGAAGGCTCCGGCGATGGCCGGGGCCTTCGTGGGTGAACAAGCGGCTCAGGGTTGCGGCAACCAGACCCTCACGAGCACGTCGCGGTCGAGCTGCACCTGCACCCGCTGCCCGGGTCGAAGCAGCCGGATCCCGCTGCCGGCCAGGGCCGCCGGCCCCGTCGTGAACCGTCGCCCGTCGTCCAGCACGACGCCCACTCCGGATTCGTCGTACGACGTAACCGTGCCTTGCATGTCAATGGACCTGGTTGGCGAGCGCCGCGGTGTGTCGACCGACCCCGAGTCGCAGCGCGATCGAGAGGTCGGTCGGGGTGTCGACGTCCTGCCGCAGCCCGGCCGTGGCGGGCAACTCGACCGCCCCCGAGGCGAGGTGGGCACGGCGTGACGATGGACCGTAGGCCGGCTGCAGCGCCGCGCCGGGACCGGCCGCCAGCAACGTGGTCCCGTCGCCGGCGGCGTCCGCCACGAACGCCCGGGCACGGGTCGTCACCTGCCGCAGGGTGGCGGCGAGGTCCGCTGAGCGCAGCGCCGGCAGATCAGCTGACAGGGTGGCGATCCCGAAGCTCGGGTCGATGTCCCTGAGCAGGTTCGCCCCGTGCGTCAGAGCTGGGTTGAGACCGGCGTCCGGCGAATCCGGGGCGATTCGCGCGCCGATGGCGGCCAGCACCTGCGCGGCCCGCGGGTCGTCGGTGATGACGAGCACTCGGCCGACGAGATCGCAACCGAGGGCGGCGTCGACCACGTCGGCCGCGAAGGCGAGGGCGAGGGCCTGCCGGAGATCGTCGCCGAAGGCCCCGAGGCGCGTCTTGGCGAGGGCGAGGCGCTTGACAGGCACGACCACACCCCACGAGTTCGCCACGGGCACACCCTCGCAGAGGCTCCTCGACACTGTCGCTGCCGCACGCGAGACTCCCCCCGCCGGCGTCGGTCCGGCCAGGGAAGGAGTTCGGCGTGCGGTTGGGTCGGATCGGCTTCTGGTACCGCCTGGCGGTGCTGTTGCTCAAACCGCCGCTGCTCCTGCTGACCAGGCGGGACTGGCGGGGGCTCGAGCACGTGCCGGCCGACGGGGGGGTGCTCGTCGCCGCCAACCACATCTCGGTGGTCGACCCGACCGTGCTCGCAGACTTCCTCGTCTTCGGTGGACGTCGGCTGCCCCGCTACCTAGCCAAGGCCGACATGTTCGTGGGCAGGGGCCTTGTCCCCAGCGTTATGCGCGGCGCCGGACAGATCCCGGTGCACCGCCGGACGGCCGACGCGTCCCTGGCGCTGCGCGACGCGGTGTCGGCGCTGCAGGCGGGTGAGTGCGTCACGATCTACCCCGAGGGCACGGTCACCCGTGACCCCGGCAAGTGGCCGATGCTGGCCAGGACCGGGGTGGCCCGTCTCGCCCTGCTTTCGGGGGTGCCGGTCGTCCCCGTTGCGCAGTGGGGCGCCCAGGACATCCACGACACCTACCGGACCAAGGGCGTGCATCTCCTGCCCAGGCACACGATGCGGCTGCTCGCCGGGCCGCCGGTCGACCTGTCGCCCTGGCAGGGCAAGGAGCTGACTGCCGAGGTGCTGCGAGGAGCGACCGCTGCGGTGATGTCGGCGATCACCGCCAACCTCGAGGTGCTGCGGGGCGCCGCGGCGCCGGTGGCCGTGCACGACCCGGGTCTGGCCCGCTCTGGCGACAGCAGCACCGCGTGACGCGCGCCGCGGTGCTCGGGACGGGGTCCTGGGGGACGGCGTT
>JAYUMN010000494.1:0-2123 GCA_043762595.1 Frankiales bacterium | reverse complement strand
GGTGCTGATGTGGCGCGGTACCGGCCTCGGTGGCGTGCCGATCCGGGTGTCCGGCGATCGTCGGGATCAGCCCGTCCGGGTGGGCGGCCGGGACACCGGAAGCGCGTTCGGCGGCACCGACCTCGGCCGGTGACCCGAGCAGCCCGACGAACGAGGCCGAGAACTGATCGAGCCAGCGGCGCAGCACCGGCGCGGTGTCGCGGGCGGGGTCGGTCGTCACGAAGACGACCCGGGTCCGGGCCCGCAACGCCGGCGTGACCTTGCGCAGCACCAGTGCGAGGTCGGCCATCGCCGTTGGGCACTCGTCGGGGCAGTGCGTGTAGCCGAAGTAGACGTATGTGGGGTGGCCGCGGGTCCGGGCGCCGAAGTCGTAGCGCGCCCCGGTTGTGTCGGTCAGGACGTACGCTGGGCGAGGGGGGATCGGCGACGGCTCTGGCCCGTGCAGGGCCGCCTGCGCTGCCGGGGCCGCCGATGTCCCGCCGCTGCAGGCGGTCAACCCGGTGAGCAGGGCCCCGGCGAGCAAGGCGTAGGCGGGACGCATACCGCCATCGTCGTCCATCGCCGGGCCGCCGCGCGCCGCGGAGCCGGCCTGGGGATTGCGGCCGGCGCCCCGCCGCCACCGCCGCGGCCCAGCCCCGGTGGGGGACTTGGCGGCTGGCGCGGGGTCAGACCAGGCTGGAGCCGCGGGCGACGAGCAGCCCCACATCCACGCCGGCGACGGCGAGCGCGCCGAGGAAGGCGGCCCGCGACCCCGGCCGCCGACCAAGCATCAGGCCGGTGACGGCGATCACGGCGGCGGCAACCAGCGCCGCGGCCGCGAGCAGGCCGGCCGCCCCCGGGCCGAACGACAGCAGCGCGGTCGCACCGAGCAGCAGGGCGACGGCCAGAGCCGAGGACGGCCGCCGGCCGAGCCGGTGCGGAAGCCCGCGGACCCCGGTCTCGGCGTCGTCCTCGAGGTCGGGCAGCGCATTGACCAGGTGGGCGCCCACCCCGAGCAGCGCCCCGGCGGCGCCCGCCCACCAGGGTGCGAACGGGCGCCCGGGCAGGCCCAGCACCACGATCGAGGGGACCAGCCCGAACGACAGCGCGTACGGCAGGAAGGACAGCACGGTCCGCTTGAGCACGACGTTGTAGCCCCAGGCCGAGGCGACCGCCACGAGGTGCGCTGCCCCGGCGTAGGTGCCCATGAGCAGCGACAGCGGGATGCACATCGTTGCTGCGGTGAGCGCGGCGGTGCGTACCACCGCGACCGGCAGCTGGCCCGTGACGACCGGCTTGTCGCTGCGCCCGGCGGTCTGGTCCCGCGCGGCGTCGATCCAGTCGTTGCTCCAGCCGACGCTGAGCTGGCCGGCCAGGAAGGCCGCCGCCACCGCGATCGTTGCGACACCGCGGCCGACCGACAGGGCGAGCGCGGTGGCCATCGCGGTGACCGCAGCCGTCGGTGCGGGATGGCACGCCTTGACCAAAGCGCGGACCCGTTGCACGGGCGGAGTCTGTCAGCAGGCAGGCTTGCGGGGTGAGTGCTCCGACCCGACCGAGGAACGACCCCCTGCAGTACGACGACCTGGCGGGGCTCTGGTGGGAGCCGCGGGGCCGGTTCGCGATGCTGCACTGGATCGCCGAGGCGCGGGCGCGGTTGGTCCCGATCGCGGTGAGGCAGGACAGTCTGCTGCTCGACCTGGCCTGCGGTGGCGGGCTGCTCGCCCCGTTCATCGTCGGCAAGGGTCACCGGCACGTCGGGCTCGACCTGTCCCCGACGGCGCTGCCGCAGGCCCGTGGGCACGGTGTGGCGCCGGTGCGCGGCGACGTCGGCCAATTGCCGTTCGCCGACGGGGTCGCTGACGTGGTGGTGGCCGGCGAGGTGCTCGAGCACGTCACCGACCTGCCGGGCGTGTTGGCCGAGGCCTGCCGCGTCCTGCGGCCCGGCGGCACCCTCGTGCTCGACACCATCGCAGACACCTGGTGGGGCAGGTTCAGCTCGATCACGGTTGGTGAGCGGATGCCGGCCGGGCCACCCAAGCGGTTGCACGACCCGGCGCTCTACGTTGACCGGGTAGCGCTCGTGCGGCTCGCCGCCGGGCATGGGGTGGACCTCGCGCTGTCGGGTCTGCGGCTGGGCGCGA
>JAYUMN010000493.1:0-1818 GCA_043762595.1 Frankiales bacterium | reverse complement strand
ACGTCGCCGGTGCTCATGCCGCCCTCGGTGCCACCCGCCCGGCCGGTCGTGCGGGTCAGCACGCCGTCGCCCCCCCGGACGATCTCGTCGTGGGCAACGCTGCCTCGCCGGCGGGCGGTCTGGAAGCCGTCGCCGATCTCGACGCCCTTCATCGCCTGGATGCCCATCAGGGCGTAGGCCAGCTTTGCGTCGAGTCGTCGGTCCCAGTGGACGTGGCTGCCGAGCCCCGGCGGGAGGCCGTAGGCGAGCACTTCGACGACCCCACCGAGGGTGTCGCCCTCCTTCTTGGCCAGATCGACCTCGGCCACCATCCGGGCGCTGCTGTCGGCGTCGAAGGCCCGGGCTGGGCTGGCGTCGATGGCCGCGAGGTCGTCGGGGGTGGGCAGCGGCGTGCCGTCGGGCACCTGCACGCTGCCGATACTGACGACGTGGCTGAGCACCTGGACGCCGTACGCCTGCAGTAGGAACGCCTTGGCGACGGCGCCGAGCGCCACCCGGGCGGCGGTCTCCCGGGCGCTGGCCCGCTCGAGCACCGGTCGTGCATCGTCGAAGCCGTACTTCTGCATGCCGACCAGATCGGCGTGGCCGGGTCGCGGCCGGGTCAGCGGGGCGTTGCGGGCCAGCCCCTCGAGCTGCTCGACGGTGACCGGGTCCGGCGCCATCACGACGTCCCACTTGGGCCACTCAGTATTGCCGATCATCACCGCGAGCGGACCGCCCTGCGACACACCGTGCCGGACCCCGCCCAGAAAAGAGACCTGGTCCTGCTCGAAGGCCATCCGGGCACCGCGGCCGTGGCCGAGCCGGCGTCGCGCCAAGTCCTCGGCGACGACGCCGGTCGTCACGACGACGCCGGCGGGGAGCCCCTCGAGCACCGCCACGAGGGCGGGGCCGTGGGACTCCCCTGCGGTCAGCCAACGAAGCATGCAACCAGTGTTCCATGCCGCCGCGCGCGACCTACGGCGTGACGGTCAGCGCGTCCAGACCGATCTGGTCACCCGCGGACGCGCCGGCGTGCATGCCCACCCCGACCAGCTTCAAGATGTGACGGCCCCTGGGTAGGCGGGCGACCGAGGCGACTCTGGCACCACAGCCGCTGTAGGAACGGTAGGTGTTGACGCGCCCGAGCCGGGTGCCGTCGAGGTAGACGTCGAGGTAGCCGTCGGCCGGCCCGAGGCAACCGGTCACCACCACGCCGGTACCTGCGAACACCAGGCTCGCACTGGATGGCCTCGTGGCCGTGGGCCGTACTACGTGGGCGCTGCCACCGACCGCGTCGCTCGAGGCCGACGTCCGCCACGGTCCGGCGTACGCCACCGCGCGACTTGAGTCGTCGAGAAACGGGTTAACCGTCAAGGTCGGCCCGTCCGGCCGGGCGCTGTTGCCGGCCAGGTCTTTGATAGCCGGGCTGAGCGTCACGGTGTAGCTGGCCCCCGGCACCAGCGGCCGCGACGGCACGATGATGGCGCGCCGGCGGTCGAGCACCGACACGGTGCTGGGCACTCCGGCGCCCAAGGTCAGACTCGTCGAGGAGACCCCGGTCACCGACTTCGAGAAGACGACCAACAAGGGCGACATGACGGCGACCCGGCTGTTCGGGCTCACGACTGCCGTCGGCGGCGTGACATCCCGCGTGAAGGCCTGGCTGAGCGACCACGGGAGGCGATGGCCCGCGCTGTCGAGGACCTGCACCCGCCAGACGTAGTTCCCGTCTGGATAGCTCTTCGTCGGCGAGGCGTAGGACGTCTGGTCGACGGTCGCCTCGTCGGTCAACACGTCGTACGACGCGTGGTCGGCGGTAGCGACCTGGAGGTGGTA
>JAYUMN010000492.1:0-3131 GCA_043762595.1 Frankiales bacterium | reverse complement strand
CGAGCCCGGAACCGGTACGCCGCACCGGTCAGCGCACCCACCGGGCAGATCTGCACGGTGTTACCCGAGAAGTAGCTCTCGAACGGCTGGTCCGCGTAGATCGCGACCTGCTGCAGCGCACCCCGCTCGAACAGCTCGATGAACGGGTCGCCGGCCACCTGCTGACTGAACCGGGTGCACCGGGCGCACAGCACGCAGCGCTCCCGGTCGAGCAGCACCTGGCTGGAGATCGCGAGCGGCTTGGGATAGGTCCGCTTCTTGTCGTGGAACCGCGACTCGCCGTACCCATGGGTCATCGTCTGGTTCTGCAGTGGGCACTCACCGCCCTTGTCGCAGACCGGGCAGTCCAACGGGTGGTTGATAAGCAGCATCTCCAGGTTGCCGTGCTGGGCTTTGCTGGCGACCGGCGAGGTCAACTGGGTTTTGACGACCATGCCCTCGGTGACCGTGACGGTGCAGGACGCCACCGGCTTGCGCTGACCCTCGATCTCCACGATGCACTGCCTGCAGGCACCCACCGGGTCGAGCAGCGGGTGGTCGCAGAAGCGCGGGATCGAGATGCCGATGAGCTCGGCGGCCCGGATGACCAGGGTCCCCTTGGGCACCTGCACCTCGAACCCGTCGATGGTCAAGGTGATCAGCTCGGTGGCGAGCGCCACCTCCGCGGTGGTCGTCATGCAGGAACCCCGGCGAAGACCGTCGAGGCGACCGGGTCGAACGGGCAGCCACCGGCGGTGATGTGCTGGACGAACTCCTCACGGAACAACCGCACCCCGCTCACGATCGGGCTGGTGGCGCCATCGCCGAGCGCGCAGAACGCCCGGCCGAAGATGTTGTCGCAGGTGTCGAGCAGCGTTGCGATGTCCTCTTCCGTGCCGGTGCCGGCCTCGAGCCGCTGCAGGATCTGCACCATCCAGTAGGTGCCCTCGCGACACGGCGTGCACTTGCCGCACGACTCGTGCGCATAGAACTCGGTCCAGCGCAGGATCGCCCGTACCACGCAGGTGGTCTCGTCGAAGCATTGCAGCGCTTTGGTGCCGAGCATCGAGCCGGCCGCGGTAACGCCCTCGTAGTCCAGCGGCACGTCGAGGTGGTCGGCGGTGAGCAGCGGGGTGGAGGACCCGCCGGGCGTCCAGAACTTCAGCTCGTGACCCTCCCGCATCCCGCCGGACAGCTCGAGCAACTGCCGCAACGTGATACCGAGCGGGGCTTCGTACTGCCCAGGCCGCTGTACGTGGCCCGACAGCGAGTAGAGGGTGAAGCCCTTGCTCTTCTCGGTCCCCATGCTGGAGAACCAGGCGGCGCCGCCGAGCACGATGCTCGGCACGCTCGCGATCGACTCGACGTTGTTCACGACGGTCGGGCTCGCATAGAGGCCGTGGGTCGCCGGAAACGGCGGGCGCAGCCGCGGCTGCCCGCGCAGCCCTTCGAGGGAGTCCAGCAGCGCCGTCTCCTCACCACAGATGTAGGCGCCGGCGCCGGCATGCACCACGACGTCGAGGGAGAAGCCGCTGCCGTGGATGTCCTGGCCGAGATGGCCGGCGGCGTAGGCCTGCTGCACCGCCTCCTGGACCCGGCGTACGACGTGGACGATCTCGCCCCGGATGTAGATGAATGCGTGGCTCGCCCGGATCGCATACGACGCAATGATGATGCCCTCGACCAGGGCGTGCGGGTTGGCCATCATGAACGGCGTGTCCTTGCAGGTGCCCGGCTCGCTCTCGTCGGCGTTGACGACGAGGTAGTGCGGCTTGGCGCCCTGGCCGTCTGGGCCCTGCGGGATGAAGCCCCACTTCAGGCCGGTCGGGAAACCGGCGCCACCACGGCCGCGCAGTCCGGACTCCTTCACGATGGCGATCACGGCGGCTGGGTCCATCGCAAGCGCCTTGGTGAGGGCGCGATAGCCGTCATGACGGGTGTAGCCATCGATGGTGAAGGCGTCGGGCTCGTCCCAGTGCGCGGACAGGACGGGGGTAAGAACCATGGTCAGGGCTCCTGGGTGGGGTAGGGGGGGGCCACATCGCCGCGCTGGTGTGCCAGCGCGAGCCCCTCGAGGGTGGGTCCACCGGCCGTGCGGCCCTGGGCGCCGAGCCCGTCGGGGAAGCCGGCGAGCGTTCGCGAGACCTGTTTGAAGGTGACGAGCCGGTCCGGCCCGCGGGTCGGCGCGGGCGGTGTACCTGCGCGCAGCGCATCGACGAGATCGATTGCCGACGACGGGGACTGGTTGTCGTAGAACTCCCAGTTGACCATCATCACCGGGGCGTAGTCGCAGGCCGCGTTGCACTCGAGGTGCTCGAGGCTGATCGTGCCGTCCGCCGATGTCTCGTTGTGGCCGAGGCCGGTGTGCTCCCTTACCGCCTCGAAGATCGCGTCACCACCAAGTATCGCGCAGAGCGTGTTCGTACAGACCCCGACGTGGTAGCTGCCGGCCGGCCGGCGGCGATACATCGTGTAGAAGGTCGCGACGGCCGCTACCTCGGCTTTGGTGAGGTTGAGCTCCTCGGCGCAGAGCGAGATGCCATCGGGGCTGACGTAGCCCTGGACGGACTGCACGAGGTGCAGCATCGGCAGCAGCGCCGACCGGGCCTTGGGATAGCGGGCGATGATCGCACGCGCTTCCAGGCGGGTCGTCTCGGTGAGCGGCGCGACCTTGGCGCGATCGACCGGGGCCTGTGGCATGTCGAGGTCGACCACTAGCGGTCCACCCCACCCATCACGGGGTCGATCGAGGCGACCGCGGCGATGGCATCGGCAATCAGGGCGCCCTCGCACATCGCGGACGTCGCCTGCAGGTTGGTGAACGATGGGTCGCGCACGTGCACCCGGAAGGGCCGGGTGCCACCGTCACTGACGGCATGGACGCCGAGCTCACCGCGCGGCGACTCGATCGGTACGTAGACCTGGCCGGCCGGCACCCGGAACCCCTCGGTCACCAGTTTGAAGTGGTGGATCAGGGCTTCCATCGAGGTACCCATGATCTTCTTGACGTGGTCGAGCGAGTTGCCCAGGCCATCGGCGCCGAGGGCGAGTTGGGCGGGCCAGCCGATCTTTTTGTCCAAGACCATGACCGGTCCAGGCCGCAACCGGTCGAGCGCCTGCTCCACGATCTTCATGGATTCGCGCAATTCGCG
>JAYUMN010000491.1:0-7431 GCA_043762595.1 Frankiales bacterium | reverse complement strand
GTCGTGTCGACGACGTTGGCGACGGGACTGCGCACCCCCTGAGACACCAGTTGATACGAGTCGAGGACCGACATACCGGTCTCGGCGGCGACCCAGTGGACCAGCTCGCTGTGCGCGATGCGGAAGGCGTCCTCGAGCGGTCGCGCCGACCCCGTGGTCATGAGGTCGTGGTCGCTTTCCAGGCGCGGCCAGGGGGACGGGACCCCCTTGATCAGATCGATCACGACGACGGTGTCCATCGCGGCCTCCACGGCGACGCCGCAGGTCTCTCCCTCGCCCTGCCGGCAGTGCCCGTCGCCGAGGCTGAACAGCGCACCCTCGACGTTGACACCGAGATAGCAGGTCACCCCGGCCCGCATCTCCGGGGTATCCATGTTGCCGCCATGCGCACCGGGGGCCAGGGACGAGCGCACCTCGCCGAGGGCGGGCGCGACGCCGACGGTCCCGTGCATCGGGTCCAGCGGCAGCGCGACGCGGTAGTCGGTGTCGGCCGCCTGGAACACCACTTCGCGGCCTAGCCGGTCCACCTCGTAGAGCCAGGTGCGCTCCTCGAGCGGCGCCTGCAGCGTGGCGGTCGCGGCCGTCCCGGTGAGCGCGCCGAACAGCGGCACCGTCGAGCTCACCGCCCAGTCACGCGACGGCTCGATCGATACGAAGTGCACGGCCAGGGTGTCCCCGGGCTCGGCGCCCTCGAGGTAGAACGGACCGGTCTGCGGGTTGATGAAGCGGAAGTCGCAGACCTGCGAGACGCGGTCGGCCGTGCTGCGCACCCGCCCGCCGAAGCAGTCCTCGGTCCACAGCTCCAGCACCGTGCCGGGGCGTACGGAGTGGACGGGTGCGGCGCCGCCGAAGGTGTAGACGCGGCTGCGCGGGTCGCCGTCCGGGTCGGGGGAGTAGGCCAGGACGGCGGGGCCAGCGGGGCCAGCGGGGCCAGCGGGGTTCAGGGGCGGCGTGTTCAAGGGCGGCGTGTTCAGGGGCGGCGTGTTCACGTGGGTCTCCCGTGCTCGAGGGGGCGAAGGTAGGTCGGTCAGGGGTCGGGCGTGTTGCGGAAAGCGACAGTTCCGCACATATCTGTCGGCGGCGCTCTCGACGGGCTGGGCAGGCGGTCATCAAGCTGATATATCAGTAAGGCACACGACTACCGGGGGACCTTCGCCCCCGTCGACCTGGAGCAAGGGAGACCCGATGAGCGCGGTCGAGGCAGGACCTACGACGGGCACGGGCACCCGCCTGCAGCCCAACATCCTCTCGGTGCCGAACGGCATCGCGCTGGCGGCCGCGGCCATGGCCCCCGTCATCGCCGTCGTGCTGAATGCCCCTGCGGCCGCCCCGGTTGCCGGCGCCGCCGTACCGCTGGCGTTCCTGATCGCCTTCGTGTCGTGCCTGTTCATGGGCAACACGGTCGTGCAGTTCGCCCGGCGACTGCCGTCCGCCGGCTCGTTCTACACCTTCAACAGCGCAGGCCTGGGCCCGAACGCCGGCTTCGCGACAGGCTGGCTGTTCTGGATCGGCTACGCGATGCTCGCGCCAGGTCTGATGACGGCCCTGGGCGCGTTCACCGCCGACTACGTCAACGCCACGCTCGGGGTCGACGTACCGTGGCCGGTCTTCAGCGCCGCCGCCCTCGCAATCGTCGTTGGGCTGTCCATCCGCAGCATCGTGGCCAGCGTTCGCATCGACTTGGCCCTGCTGGTCGCCGAGGTCGCCATCTTCACCGTGCTGCTGGTCATCGCCGTCGCCACCGCCGGCGACGGCAACTCGACCCGCCTCTACAGCTTCTCCGGCTCCTCCACCGGTGTCTCCGGTGTCGGCCTGGGCGTCGTGTTCGGCATTTTGTCCTTCGTCGGCTTCGACGCCGCCGCGACCCTGGGCGAGGAGACCAAGAACCCCCGCCGCAACGTGCCTCTCGCCGTCGGCGGTGCGCTGCTCGGCGTTGGTGTCTTCTACGTGCTGGCGACCTACGCCCTGTCGGCGGGCTACGGCATCGCCAACCCCAAGCACCTGGCGGACTTCCTGGCCGACGGGAGCCCGATCGTGACACTGGCCCACACCAAGGCGTCCTGGATCACGCAGCCCGTGCAGCTCGGCGCGATCTTCGGCATCTTCAGCTGTCTGCTGGCCGTGCATAACGCGACGGTGCGCATCATGTTCTCCCTGGGCCGCGACCGTGTGCTGCCCGCCCGGATCGGGACCGTTCACCCCACCTGGCACTCGCCGTACGGCGCGATCGTCCTGCAGACCGTCTTCACCGCGGTGGTCGGCTTCGGAGTCGGCGCCTGGCTCGGCCCCGGAGCAACCGGCGCCTACGGCTGGACCGGTTCCATCGCGACCGTCGCGATCGTGCTGGTCTACATGCTCAGCAGCATCGCCCTGATCAAGTATTTCTGGCGCCTGCCCGAGCGCAACCTCGTGCTCCACGTGGTGCTGCCGGTGCTGTCGATCCTGGCCTTCGCCTATCCGGTCTACGCCGTCGGTAAGCCGGGGCAGTCCTACCCCTACAACCTCGTGCCGTACGTCGTGCTCGCCTGGGTCGTCGCCGGTGTCGTTGTTTTCGCGGCCCTGCGTGCCAAGCACCCCGAGCGACTGGCGGGCCTTGGACGCGTGCTCGCCCAAGACGCCACCGACGATGCGCTGGCCGGTGGTGCGGTCGACGCCCGCACGCCGTCCCTGCAGCCGTTCTCGCACCCCGACAGCCCGCGCGGGTGAGCGGCCGGAGCCGGAGCCGGAGCCGGCGGTGATCAACGTCGACGGCAAGCCGGTCCCCACCGAGCTCCACGAGCTCGTCGAGCCGTCGCGCACTGCGGTCGTCGTGGTTGATATGCAGCACGACTTCGTCTCCCCCGAGGGCGCTTTTGCTCAGCTTGGGGTCGACGTATCGGCCTACGAGCAGCTCCGGCCGCGCCTGGTTTCGCTGCTCGCCGCGGCCCGACGTGCAGGGGTGCTCGTGCTGCATCTGCAGAACACCGCACTCCCGGACCGGCGCAGCGACTCACCGGCGCAGATCCGCTTCAACTTGAGGATGCACGCGGCGGCGCGCGGGGACGGCCCGCCGTTGCGGTACACCGTGCCTGGAACACCCGGCCACGACTTCGTCCCTGACCTGGCCCCTGAGCCGGGCGACCTGGTCGTCCCCAAGCACCGCTCCAGCGGTTTTTGGGGGACCCCGCTGGACCTGCTGCTGCGCAGCAACGCGATTGCCTCGCTGGTCGTGGTCGGCTGCACGACCGAGGGGTGCGTCGACTCGACGGCGCGCGATGCGCTGTTCAACGACTACGAGGTCGTCATCGTCCGGGACGGCGTCGCGAGCGATGACCCCCGCCAACACGACGCGGCCCTGCTGCTGATGGAGCACCGCTTCGACCTCACGACCTGCGCCGAGCTCGTGGACACCTGGGAGCCGGCCGGGTCGGCCCGGACCCGTCCAGCACAGCCGGCATCGGCATGAGCGCGCTCCGGACCTGCACGGCCGACCTGTCCGATGCGCACGGCGACCGGCTGCTGCCGTGCAGCCTGCCCTGGCGCGCCTTCGGCGGGGCGAGCTCCTTCACCGGGCCGATCGCGACAGTGCGCTGCCAGGATGACAATGGATTGCTTCGTCCGCTGTTGTCCACCCCCGGCAACGGCAGGGTGCTGGTCGTCGACGGGCAGGGCTCGGTGGCAACCGCTCTGGTCGGTGACGGGCTCGCCGGGCTGGCCCTGGCCAACGGCTGGCGCGCCCTGGTCGTCCACGGCGCCGTACGCGACGTAGCCGGGCTGCGGGTCCTGCCGATTGGCGTCCTGGCCCTGGGGACCAACCCGCGCCGGGGCGCCGGAGACGGCCTCGGTGAGCTCGACGTCGCGGTCACCTTTGGGGGCATCACCTTCCGGCCCGGGTGCATTGTCCACGCCGACGAGGACGGGCTGCTGGTAGACACCGGCCCGGTGCCAGCGGACGAGACCGCGCCCAACGGTCAGCAGTGAGCGGCCGGCTGGACGGACGGGTCGCGCTGGTCACCGGAGCCGCGTCCGGCATCGGCGCGGGCATCGCCGAGGGGTTCGCACGCGAAGGCGCCGACGTCGCCCTGGTTGACCTGGTCGAGGATGCTGCGGCCGAGCCCGCACTGCGCGCCGCGCGCGTACACGGCACGCGGATCAGCTACCACCGCGGCGACGTCTCCTCACCAGCGGCGGTCGAGGCCTTCGTCGCCGAGGCGCTCGGCGTGCACGGCCGGGTCGACGTGCTCGTCAACAACGCGGGGATCTTCACCGAGTCCCTGCTCGAGAACATGTCGATCGAGGAGTGGGACCGCGTGATGTCGGTCAACCTGCGCGGCACGTTCCTGTGCACGCGGGCGCTGCTGGGTCCGATGCTGGAGCGGGGCTGGGGGCGGGTCATCAACATCGCCAGCCAGCTCGGCCAGATCGGTGGCACGGAGGTGTCCCACTATTGCGCGAGTAAGGGCGGGGTCATCGCCCTGACCAAGTCCCTGGCCCGCGAGGTGGCCCGGCGCGGGGTGCTGGTCAACGCCATTGCACCAGGTCCGGTGCAGACCCCGCTGCTGGACCGGGAGTCCGAGCAGTGGCGGATGGCCAAGCTCGCCGAGCTGCCCATCGGGCGGTTCGCCGAGGTTGCCGAGATCGTCCCGACCGCGGTGCTGCTCGCCTCGCAGGACGGCTCGTACTACGTCGGCCAGACCCTGGGGCCCAACGGCGGGGACGTGATGCTGTGACCGTGCAGAAGACCGGTGGACGACCGACCGAGAAGGAGCCGACGGTGCGTGCGGAGAACACCTCCCAGCAGGTGCTCGACGCCGTCGAGCGGGCCCGGCAGGCCGGGGTGCGGCTCATCCGGTTCGAGTACTGCGACGTCAGCGGGGTCGCGCGCACCAAGTCGATCCACGTCGACCAGCTCGCGCACAAGCTCGTCGAGGGCGTCAGCCTCACCCGCGCGCAGATGGCGATCGACCTGCTCGAGCAACTCGTGCCGGTCGAGGGGATGGAGCCGGTCGGCGAGATCCGGCTGGTCCCGGACCCGACCACGCTCGTGGCGCTGCCATGGTCACCGGGCAGCGCCAGCGTGCTGTGCGACCAGCTCGGGCACGACCGACTCGACTGGGGCGCCTGCCCCCGCTCGTTCCTCAAGCGGCAGATCGAGCGCGCCGCCGCGCTGGGCCTGACAGTGCAGGCGACCTTCGAGAACGAGTACTACCTGGCGACCGAGCATGGTGGGCAGTACACGCCGTACGACGTGCCGGGGCACGCTCCGGTCTACAGCGCCATCGGCCACGACCACGGCGCCGAGCTCATGTTGGAGACCGTCGACGCCCTGACCGCGCAGGGCCTGCAGGTCGAGCAGGCCATCAACGAATACGGCCCCGGGCAGAAGGAGATCTCGGTCCGGCACACCGGCGCGCTCGGCGCGGCCGACAACCAGATGCGCTTTCGGGACACCGTGCGCGGCGTCGCCTACCGGCGGGGCCTCTACGCCTCGTTCGCTGCCAAGCCGTTCCCGGACGAGATCGGCAGCGGTGCGCATGTGCACTTCAGCCTGTGGGACCTCGATGGGCGGCGCAGCCTTCTCTACGATCCGTCGCAGCCGCTTGGCCTGTCCGCGACGGGCCGGCACTTCATCGCCGGGGTCGCCGAGCACCTCCCGGCGCTGACGGCGCTGACGGTACCGAGCTACAACTCCTTCCGGCGCCTGACCCCGAGCGCCTGGGCCTCGGCGACGACGGCGTGGGGCTTTGACAACAAGGAGGTCGCGCTGCGCATCGCGTCGCCGTTCTTCCAGCGCGAGGAGCAGTCCTACAACATCGAGTTCAAGGCCTCCGACGGCAGCGCGAACCCCTACCTGTCACTGGGCGCGCTCATCGCCTGCGGCCTGGACGGGATCGAGCGCGAGCTGGAACCGGGGGAGCCCTGCGAGCACGACCCGGCCCTGATGACGGCTGAGGCGCTGGCCCGCGGCAAGGTGCGTCCGCTGCCCTCGTCGATGGCGCAGGCGCTGGACCACCTCGAGCAGGACGACCTCCTGTTGGCCGCCCTCGGTCCGCTGCTCGCACGCTGCTACCTGGCCGTGCGGCGCTCCGAGCAGGCGGCGTTCGCGGCCCACGACCTCGACTTCGAGGTCCGCCACCACTTCTACCGGTTCTGAGGACCTGCCGATGAAGGTCGACCTGAGCGACGTGCCGGTCGTCGATAACCACTGCCACAGCGTGCAGCTCGTGCAGGGCCACCTCGACGTGCCGGCGTGGCGCGCACTGTTCACCGAGTCGCCCGACGCCACGACGCGCTCCGTCGACGTGGCCGACACCGTGTTCTACCGCCGGCTGATCCGCGAGCTGGCCGGGCTGTTCGAGGTCGAGGCCAGCGAGCAGGCGGTCCTGACGGCGCGGGCCGGGCTCGACGCGACCGCCCTCACCCGCCGGCTGTTCGACGACGCGAACGTCGGCGGACTCGTTGTGGACACCGGCTACCCGGCGCCGGCTGAGGCGCTGACCCCGCAGCAGCTCGGCGCAGCCGGGGACTGCCGAGCCGTCGCGCTGCTACGGCTCGAGCTGCTCTTCCAGGAACTGCTGACGCGGCACGACACGCTCGAGGCGGTCGAGGACGCCGTCCGGACCGAGCTGGCCGAGGCGCGGGGCAAAGGCTGGTCGGGCTTCAAGAGCATCGTCGCCTACCGCACCGGGCTCGAGGTCCTGACCTGGTCCCGGCCAGACGCCGAGCGGTCCTTCGGGCTCGCCCGGCAGGAGGTGGAAGGGACCGGAGCCGTACGGCTCGGTCACAAGCCGCTCCTGGACAGCCTGCTCCACGTCGCCTTCGCAGTTGCCGCGGCGCAGTCCCTGCCCGTGCAGTTCCACGTCGGCTACGGCGATCCCGACGCCGACCTGCGGATGGCCGATCCGCTGCAGCTGCGGCATGTCCTGGAGCAGCGGGCCTACCGCGACATGCCCGTGATCCTGCTGCATGGCTGCTGGCCCTTCGTGCGCGAAGGCGCCTACCTGGCAGGTGTCTACGGCAACGCCCACCTCGACCTGTCGTACGCCATCCCGTTCCTCTCGCGCCAGGAGATGCGCTCGATGACCCGCGCGGCGTTCGCGGCCGCACCGACAAGCAAGCTGCTCTACAGCTCCGATGGCGCGCGCGTACCCGACCTGCACTGGATCGGCGCGCACGACGGGCGGCGCGTGCTCGGGGAGGTGCTCGGTGAGCTGGTCGACGACGGCGACCTCGACCTCGCGCAGGCCCGGCGCGCCGGCGAGCAGGTGCTGCGCGACAACGCCGTCGCGCTCTACGGCATCACCGGGGTCGCATGAGCGTCCCGGGTCGCCTGGCCGGCCGGCGCGCCCTCGTGACCGGCGCGGGCGGTGTGCTGGGTCGCGCAGCTGTGCTGCGCTTCGCGGCCGAGGGCGCCGCTGTCGCTGTGCTCGACCTCGACGAGGCCGCAGCCGA
>JAYUMN010000490.1:0-1713 GCA_043762595.1 Frankiales bacterium | reverse complement strand
TTCTTGGGGGTCGGTGGGGGCTTCATCATCGTGCCTGCTCTCGTGCTGACCCTGCGGTACGACATGCCCACTGCCGTCGGCACCTCGTTGCTCATCATCAGCGTGAACTCCGGCGTGGCGCTCCTCGCCCGGAGTGGGCAGCAACACTTCCACTGGGCCGTCATTGCGCCGTTCACCCTGGCCGCCATCGCCGGTTCCAGTGCGGGCAAGCGCGTCGCGGACCGGGTCAGCAGTGCCCAGCTCACCCGGGCGTTCGCCGTGCTCCTGCTCGCGGTCGCCAGCTACGTGCTGCTGCGCGCTATCGGCTAGCAACCACCCACTTTTGATACGCCACTGACCCGGAGGACCTGCCATGAGCCCTGATCCCGTGATCGTCGTCGGCGCCGGCCACAACGGTCTGGTGGCCGGCTGCTACCTCGCCAAGGCTGGTCGAAAGGTCGTGGTGCTGGAGGCCTCGGACAAGGCCGGCGGTGGCTGCCGGACCGACGAGACGATCCCAGGTCACCTGTTCAACACCCACGCCGCGGCCCACAACATCATCAACATGACCCGGATCCCGGCCGAGCTCGACCTGGCCGGCGCTGGCCTCGACTACATCGAGATGAGCCCATTCGCGACCGGGTTCTTCCGCGACGGCCAGATCGTGCGGTTCCACCGATCAGTCGAACAGACCTGCGACTCGATTGCCGAGGCCGGTACCCGCGCCGAGGCCGACGCCTACCGGGCGTTCATGGACCGGGCGATCCCACTGGTCAAGACGGCCGTCACCGGCCTGGAGTCCGGGTCGACGCCGGGCGGGGTGGTCAAATCAGCCGGGTCCAAGCTCGGGCCACTCCTGCAAGGCATCCGCCGCTCCGGGGGCCCGATGGGCCTGATGCACGACCTCGTCATGCCATACGGTGCGATGCTCGAACGCGACCTCGTCAGCGACCTGACCCGCGCTCCGGTCTCAGCGTTCGCCAGCCACTCCAGCGCCGGTCCGCACGCCGCCGGTGGTTCGTTCTACGTGTTCTGGCAGGCCGCCTACCACCTGTTCGGGCAGTGGCACCCCCGCGGCGGGTCGCAGTCGCTGACCGACGCGCTGGTCCGGCGGCTGGAGGGCTGGGGCGGGGAGGTCCGCACCGGTGCGGCGGTCGCCCACATCGACGCCCGGGGTGGCCGGGCCCGCGCCGTGCAGCTCGAGGACGGCAGCCGGCTCGCGGCCGCTGCCGTGGTGACCGCGGTCGATGTGCAGACCGCTCTGCTGACGATGCTCGACCCGCCGCTGGCCGGCCGGGACGGCGCCGAGCTGGCTGCGGCGCACCGCGGCAACGCCGTCCAGCTCGTCGTGCACCTGTCAACTGACAAGCTCCCGCCCTACCCGAACGCCAGACCAGGGGATTGGAACGGCCTGCAGTCCCACGTCGACACCCTCGCCGAGCTCCGCCGCGGGTTCCTCTCCGCCGAGGCCCGTCGGCTGCCTGACCCGCCGGCGACGTACTGCTTCACCCCGAGCGTCTACGACGACAGCCTCGCCCCGGCCGGCCGGCATACCGTCTACCTCGCCTGCCCGTCCGCGCCGTACGACGTGGAGGGCGGCTGGGAGCGCCATGCAGAGGGGTTCGCCGACGCCATGGTCGAGCAGGTCGAGCAGCACGCTCCGGGCTTCCGGGCCAGCATCCTCGCCCGCACCGTGCGCACCCCGACGCTGATGGCCGATGAGCTCAGATGGCC
>JAYUMN010000489.1:0-4906 GCA_043762595.1 Frankiales bacterium | reverse complement strand
CGCCGCCATGTACTCGGCCGGGTAATTCGCCTTGAGATAGCCGGTCCAGAAGCTGACCAGGCCGTAACCGGCGGTGTGCGCACGGTTGAACGCATAGTCGGAGAACGGGACGAGGATGTCCCACAGTGTCTTGATGGCGTGAGCGGAGTAGCCGTTCGCCGTCATGCCATCAGAAAACGGAACGTACTCCTTGTCGAGGATCTCCTTCTTCTTCTTGCCCATTGCCCGGCGCAGCAGGTCGGCGGCGCCGAGGGAGTAGCCGGCCAACTTCTGGGCGATGGCCATGACCTGTTCCTGGTACACGATCAGCCCGTAGGTGTCGCCAAGAATGTCCTGGAGGGGCTCGGCGAGCTCGGGGTGGATCGCGACCACCGGCTTGCGTCCGTTCTTGCGGTCGGCGTAGTCGTTGTGGGCGTTGGCGCCCATCGGACCCGGCCGGTAGAGCGCCCCCACCGCTGAGATGTGCTCGAAGTTGGTCGGCACCATGGCCCGCAGCAGCGACCGCATGCCACCGCCCTCCATCTGGAAGATGCCGAGGGTGTCGCCGCGAGCCAGCAACGCATAGGTCGACGGATCGTCCAGGGTGAGGGTCTCGAGCACGACGGTCTCGCCTCGGTTGGCCTCGATGTGCTTGAGGCAGTCGTCGAGAACGGTGAGGTTACGCAGCCCCAGGAAGTCCATCTTGAGCAGGCCGAGCGACTCGCACGCGCCCATGTCGAACTGCGTGATGATGGCGCCGTCGGCTTCCCGGCGGTGGATCGGGATGACGTCGAGCAGCGGCTCGCGGCACAGGATGACGCCGGCGGCGTGCACGCCCCACTGCCGCTTGAGTCCCTCCAGGCCCCGAGCGGTGTCGACCACCGCCTTGGTGTCGGCGTCGCTTTCGTACAGTGCCCGGAACTCACCCGCCTCGCCGTACCGCCGGTGGCTGGGGTCGAAGATTCCCGACAGCGGGACGTCCTTGCCCATCACCGGGGCTGGCATCGTCTTGGTGATCTTGTCGCCGGTGGCAAAGGGGTAGCCGAGCACCCGGGCGGAGTCCTTGACGGCCTGCTTGGCCTTGATCGTGCCGTAGGTGATGATCTGCGAGACGTGCTCCTCACCGTATTTCTCGGTGGCGTAGCGGATCATGTCGCCCCGCCGGCGCTCGTCGAAGTCGAGGTCGATGTCGGGCATCGAGATGCGCTCGGGGTTCAAGAACCGCTCGAACAGCAACTTGTGCTCGATCGGGTCGAGCTCGGTGATCGACAGCGCGTAGGCCACCAGCGAACCTGCGGCCGAACCTCGACCGGGGCCGACCCGGATACCGCTGGCCTTGGCGTGCCGGCACAGGTCGGCGGTCACCAGGAAATAGCCGGGGAAGCCCATGTTGCAGATGACGTCGACCTCGTAGTCGGCCTGCACGCGATGGGTCTCGGGGACCCCGCCGGGGAAACGCCGGACGAGCCCGGCGTGCACCTGCTCGCGCAGCCAGGTCTGCTCGGTGTAGCCGGCCGGCACATCGACCCGGGGCATCAGGTCAGCGCCCTCGTTGAAGCTGACCTCGCACCGCTCGGCGATCCGCAGCGTGTTGTCGCAGGCCTCCGGGAACTCCGACCACAGGGTGCGCATCTCCTGCGCGGTCTTGAGATAGAAGTCGCTGGCGTCGAACCTGAACCGGTTGGGGTCGGCCATCGTCTTGCCGGACTGCACGCAGAGCAGCACCTCGTGGGCGCGGGCGTCCTCGGCGTGGGTGTAGTGCAGGTCGTTGGTGGCGATGAACGGGATCGCCAGCTCCTTGGCCAGTCTGATGAGATCCTGTTGCGCCCGGCGTTCGATCTCGATGCCGTGGTCCATCAGCTCGCAGAAGAAATTCTCCGCGCCGAAGATGTCGCGAAACTCCCCCGCGCTGCGCTTGGCCGCCTCGTAGTTGCCCATCCGCAGGTAGGTCTGGATCTCCCCCGACGGGCAGCCGGTCGTGCCGATCATGTCGACGGCATGCTCGGCGAGCAGCTCTTTGTCCATCCGAGGCTTGTAGTAGTAGCCCTCCAGGCTCGCCAGCGAGGACAGCCGGAACAGCGCGTGCATCCCGCGAGTGCTCGTCGAGAGCATCGTCATGTGGGTGTAGGCGCCGCCGCCGGAGACATCGTCCTGGCCGCCGGCGCCCCACTTCACCCTGGTCTTGTCGAACCGGCTGCCCGGCGCCAGGTAGGCCTCGGTGCCGATGATCGGCTTGATGCCGTGGGCCTTGGCCTTCTTCCAGAAGTCGTAGGCCCCGAAGACGTTGCCGTGGTCGGTCATCGCGAGCGCGGGCATGCCAAGCTCGACGGCCTTGGCGAACAGGTCGTCAAGACGTGCGGCGCCGTCCAGCATTGAGTACTCGGTGTGCACGTGCAGGTGCACGAACGAGTCGGTCACAACAGGCCTTCCTTCGGGACGCCGGGACGTGCAGCGCGTCGGTCCGAGGGGAAGGCGGCCCGTGCTGTGCTGGTGGGGGCAGTCTCCCATGCGGGTCGGGCAACGACGCGCCGGACACGCGGTGCCGCCGACCAGCCCTGCTCTAGCGGAGTTGTTTGCGCATGCTGACGTGGTCGATCCCGGCCTCGACGTACACCTCGCCGTACGACGCGTAACCGGCCTTGTCGTAGAACCCGCGGGCGTGCAGCTGGGCGTGCAGCTCGACTGAAGGTAGGCCGCGCTCGCGGGCCCGGTCCTCGAGCCGGGCCAGCACCTCGGCGCCGATGCCCTGGCCGCGCGCGGACGGGGCCACCGCCAGCCGGCCGATGGTGCCGTCGGGCAGTAGCCGGCCGGTTCCGACGACCCGGCCGGCCCGCTCGGCGACCGCGTGGTCGGCGATGGCATCGAGTTCGTCGCGCTCAAGCTCGGCAGGGACGCCCTGGCCGACGACGAAGACCTCGTGCCGCAGGGCCAGCAGGGCCGGCAGGTCCGCGGGACCGGCCAGCCGGGTCATCCGGACTCCTGCACGGTCGGTCTCGGCGCGATGACCAGCGTCTCGGGCAGCAGCGGGAGGACCCGGGTGTCGCGCAGCGACGTGCCGACCGGCGCCGCCTCGACCGCCCGCACCCCGTGCTGGGTCATCAGCCCGGCCAGGGTCCGGCCGGTGGCCTGCACGACGGCCGCGAGCACACACGCGCACCGCTCCCGGTACGCCTTGGCCGCCCGACCGGCCGAGCCGGCCAGGCCGTCGTACAGCGCCTGCAGGGACAGGTCGGCTGCACGGGCCTTGGTGAGGTAGTCCTGCTGGGCGGCGGCCCGACCGGTCGCCGCCCGCTGGTAGCCGCGCGCCAGGTCTGCCGGCAGGTCGGTGACGTCGACCGGTAGCAGCGGAGCCTGCGGTCCCTCGTCCGGGGCCCGCAGGTAGACCCGCTGCACTTCGAGCCCGGTCAGCAGCGCCGCGGCCTCGACCGGCGCCTGGTAGCGGCTAAAGCTGACCAGCGCCAGCTGGCCGGTGTCGGGGCTGCGCGTGGACAGCTCGGCCAGCTGCCGGACGGAGCCGGCGACGTAGTCGGCGACCCGCCGCCCAGCCTGCGGTCCGAGGGTGACCGGAGCCCCGGCGGACAGCTGTGGACCAGGGGCTAGGCGTGGCCGGCCGGGCTGCTGTGACAGGGCTATCCCAGCACCGGCGATGGCGACAGTAATGGCGACCAGCAGCACCCTGACGGGGCGCCGTGCGCTGCGCCGCAGCCAGCCGACGAGCCCGCCACGCGTCCGGCGGCCGCTGTCGATGCCACGCAACAGCAGCTCGGCGGCCTTCGGGACCACGGCGTCGTCCAGCCGGCGCAGCGGCGTCACGACGAGGCCGCGACCCGATCCAGCGCCCGCTGCAGATCCGTGGCGTAGGCGCTCTCGTAGCAGACCCAGCTGCCGTCGTCGGGGTGCGCGAACGACAACCGCACGGCGTGCAGCCACTGGCGCTGCAGGCCGAGCCGCTTGGACAGCGTCGGATCCGCACCGTAGGTCACGTCGCCCACACAGGGGTGCTTCAGCGCACTCATATGCACCCGGATCTGGTGGGTGCGGCCGGTCTCCAGATGGATCTCGAGCAGTGACGCATGCCGGAACGCCTCGAGCGTCTCGTAATGCGTCACCGATTCCCGACCGCCGCTGACGACCGCGAACTTGTACGCCGAGCTCGGGTGCCGGTCGATCGGCGCGTCCACCGTGCCCGTCAAAGGGTCCGGATGGCCCTGGACGAGAGCGTGGTAGCGCTTGTCGACGGTCCGCTCGCGGAAGGCGTCCTTGAGCACGGTGTACGCCCGCTCGCTCTTGGCGACGACCATCAGACCGCTGGTGCCGACGTCGAGCCGATGCACGACGCCCTGTCGCTCCTCGGCGCCACTCGTGCTGACCCGGTGGCCGGCGGCCGCGAGCCCGCCGATGACCGTCGGGCCCTCCCAGCCAGGGCTCGGGTGGGCAGCGACGCCGACCGGTTTGTCGACCACCAGGATGTCGTCGTCCTCGTGCACCACCCGCAGACCCTCGACCACCTGCGGGGGCGGACCAGGCGCGGTGTCCGGGCTCGGCAGGTCGACGTCGAGCGTCGCGCCGGCCAGCACCCGGTCGCTTTTGATGCTGACCCGGCCGTCCAGGCTCGCGCCGCCAGATCCGACGATCTCGGCCGCGGCGGTGCGGCTCAGCCCGAACAGCCGGCTGATCGCGGCGTCCAGCCGCAGCCCGTCGAGGCCCTCCGGCACGGATAGCGAGCGGCGGACGGTCATCGCACCATCATCGCTGCTCGGCGACCCGGTGGGTCCCGTCAACTTCGATCCCTCGCACGGAGAGCAGCACCGCCACCGCCGCGCCGACTGTGATGGCACTGTCGGCCACATTGAAAGTCGCGAAGTGCGGCAGATGGATGAAGTCCACGACCGCCCCACGGCCGATACCGGGCGCGCGCAGCAGCCGG
>JAYUMN010000488.1:0-6981 GCA_043762595.1 Frankiales bacterium | reverse complement strand
AAGATCTCCTGGCCACCTGGCAGGGAGTAACCGAGCAGCCCGAGGAAGTTCAGCAGTGCCTCGGGCAGATAGCCCTGTTCGATGAACCAGGTCAGCCGTGCAGCGGGGTTCTTGCGCTTGCTGATCTTGCTCTTGTCGACATTGCGGAGCAGCGGCATGTGCGCGTAGGCGGGCCGCTCCCAGCCGAGCCAGTCCGACAGCAGCAGGTGCTTGGGGGTGGAGGAGATCCACTCCTCGCCGCGGACGACATGGGTGATCCCCATCAGGTGGTCGTCGACGACGACCGCGAGGTGGTAGGTCGGGAAGCCGTCGGCCTTGAGGATCACCTGGTCGTCTGGGACGGGCGCCTTGATCTCGCCGCGGATCAGGTCGGTGAAGGAAAGGGGCGGGTCAGCCGGGATGAGCATCCGCACAACCGGGACGTCGGAGAAGCCAGGCAACGCGGCCCGCTCGTCCCGACTGAGCCCGTGGCAGCGCCGGTCGTAGCCTGTCGGCTGCTTGGCGGCCTGCTGCGCCTCGCGCATTTCCTGCAGCCGCGCCGGCGTGCACCAACAGTGGTAGGCGTGGCCGTCTGCGAGCAGCCGCACGACGTGCGGTCGGTAGGTGTCGAGCCGCTCGGACTGCCGATAGGGACCGGACGGACCCCCCACGTCGGGCCCCTCGTCCCACTGCAGCCCGAGCCAACGCAGCGTGTCGTACACCTGCTGCTCGCTGTCGGCCTGGAACCTCGCCCGGTCGGTGTCCTCGACCCGCAGCACGAACTGCCCCCCCTGCTGACGCACGAAGGCCAGGTTGAACAGCGACATGTACGCCGTACCGACGTGCGGGTCGCCGGTCGGCGAGGGCGCCACGCGCAGCCGCACGGTCATCCGCGGGCCGCGACCGGGTTGGTCAGCGGGCCGATGCCCTCGACGTGGACGGTGACGGCATTGCCTGGCATGAGCGGGCCGACGCCGGCGGGCGTGCCGGTGAGGATCACGTCGCCGGGCAGCAGGGTCATGAAGGCCGTGACCCACTCGATGATCGTCGGAACGTCGTGCACCAGCTGCGAGGTGCGCCCGTCCTGACGCAGTGACCCATCGACGGCGCACCGCACCGCCAGGTCGGACGGGTCCAGCTCGGTCTCGACCCACGGCCCGATCGGGCAGAACGTGTCGTGTGACTTGCCCCGTGTCCACTGACCATCCTGCTCCTGGTGGTCACGGGCGGTCACGTCGTTGCCGCAGGTGTAGCCCAGCACGACGTCCAGGGCCCGCTCCCGCGGCACCTCCCGGCACAGTCGGCCGACGACGATGCCGAGCTCACCCTCGTGATCGACCCGGGTGCTGTTGCGGGGCAGCACAATGGCGTCGCCCGGCCCGATGACGGACGTCGACGGCTTGAGGAACACGACCGGGGCCGCCGGCACGGGACCACCGAACTCCGCCACGTGGTCGGCATAGTTCTTGCCGATGCACACGACCTTGCTGGGCAGGACCGGCGCGAGCAGACGGACCGCACCGAGCGGGTGCGTCTGCCCGGTGCGGACGAGCGGCGCGAACGGGTGGCCGTCGACCGCCGCGACGGTCAGCGCGGCCGGGTCGTCACCGACGCCCTCGACGATCCCGAACGACACTGCCCCGGCATGGGCGTAACGGGCGATGCGCATGCGGAGCAGGCTAGCCGGGCGCGACCACCGGCAGCCGTCGTACCCGGGGGTCGTCCGCGTCGGCCGTGTAGTCCTCCGGCAGCGTCGCGTCGCGGCCGCCCGAGACGCCAACCGCCCGCAGTAGCAGTGTCAGCCCGACGGTGATGACAAGGTTGAGCACGAAGGCGGTCAGTGCGATGTAGCCGTTCCGGCCGTCCAGGAAGGGGATCTGGGAGGTCGCCCCGCCGAAGTGCTTCTTGGTGGCCGGGTTGATCACCCGATAAGCCTCGACCGTCCCGTACACCATCGCGACGGCCCAACCGGCAAGCAGCGCCCAGCGGTGGAACCACCTGGTGAACAGCCCGAACACGATGGCGGGGAAGGTCTGCAGCATCCAGATGCCGCCGAGCAGTTGGAAGTTGATGGCGAGCGTCTTGTCCAGGGTGAGGACGAAGACGAGGGCGCCGAACTTCACCACCAAGGAGGTGACCTTGGACACCCTCGCCTCCTGCGCGGGCGTCGCTGCCGGGCGTAGGAACTCCCGGTAGATGTTGCGGGTGAACAGGTTGGCCGCGGCGATCGACATGATGGCTGCCGGGACGAGGGCGCCGATGGCGATCGCTGCGTAGGCGATACCGGCGAACCAGCTCGGGAACAGATTCTCGAACAGCTGCGGTACGGCGAGCTGCGCGTTGGGCTTGCCGTCCAAGCCGATCGGCTTCACCTTCGCCGCGAGGGCCATGTAGCCGAGCAACGCAATCAGGCCGAGCAGCAACGAGTAAGCCGGCAGCAGTGCGGCGTTGCGGCGCCCGACGTCACGGCCCTTGGTCGCCAGCACGGCGGTCACGCTGTGTGGATACATGAACAGCGCCATCGCCGAGCCAAGGGCCAGGGTCGCGTAGGGCCAGTACCCCGCGACCTTCGGCACGATCGAGCCCCTGGGCTTGCCGGTGGCCGGTGACGTCGTGGCTAAGGCGGTCTGCGCGCTGTCGAAGATGTGGCCCCAGCCGCCGAGGTGGTGCGGGATGTAGATGACGGCCACCACCACCACGACATAGATGAGAATGTCCTTGACGAAGGCGATCAGCGCCGGCGCCCGCAGCCCAGCGGAGTAGGTGTAGGCCGCGAGCGCGACGAAGGCGATCAGCAACGGCAGGTCGGCAAGCAGTTGGTTGCTCCCGCCGCCGACCCCCATCACCTCGAGTACGGACTGGATGCCGACGAGTTGCAGCGCGATGTAGGGCATCGTGGCCAGCAGCCCGGTCAAGGCGATGGCGAGGGCCAGGACCCGGGAGTCGTAGCGACCGCGGATGAAGTCGGCCGGCGTGACGTAGCCGTGCCGGTGCGACACCGACCACAGCCGCGGCAGGAACAGAAAGACCAGTGGGTAGACGATGATCGTGTAGGGCACGGCAAAAAAACCCACAGCGCCGCTGGCGAACAGCAGCGCCGGCACGGCCACGAAGGTGTACGCCGTGTAGAGGTCACCGCCGAGCAGGAACCAGGTGACGACCGGTCCGAAGCCGCGACCGCCGAGCCCCCACTCGTCCAGGTCGGCCAGCGCGCCGCCGCGCCGCCAGCGCGAGGCGGCGAAGCCCATCACGGTCACGGCCAGGAACAGCACGATCACGATCGTGAGCGCGACGACGTCCACGCCCCTTGTCACCGAGGACCACCCTCCCGGTGCTCCAGCCGACCCCTCGTGCGTTCCACTCCACGGACCAACCGGTAGGCGAGGTAGGTGCTGACCGCCGAGATCAGCACCCAGAGGAACTGATACCAGTAGAAGAACGGGAACCCGAACAGCCGAGGGCTGTCCCGGGCGTAGCTAGACACCCACAGCAGCGCGACGAACGGAGCGCCCAACAGGATCCCGGCAACGGCGTACGCCGGGGTGCGCCTGGGGTGGACCGGACCGTCCTGTCGCTCGAGGTCCGACGTGCCGTCAACAGAGGTGCTGGCCACGGGTCTCTCCTCAGCGCGAAACAGCGGCCGAAGTGGTCGCCCTCTTGCCACTCCCCCAAGTGGCGCCGGTCACACCCGCCTAGCGGAACGCAGCCAAGTGGTCGCTCAGGAACCCCTCGACGGTCCTTGGCTCGTGACCCGTCGCCTTCTGCACCTCGTCGGTGACGACCGAGGCTCCGCCGGCCCGGTAGCGGGCGTTGAGCTCGACCAGCCCGTCGGCGAGCCACGGCGCGAGCCCTGCGTCGACCATCGCGGCGCGGGCTCCCTCGGGGGGCACATCGATGTAGCTGACCGTCTTGCCGAGTGCGGTCGTGAAGTGCTCGGCGACCTCGGCGTAGGTCAGCGCCCGCGGGCCGGTGACCGTGTAGGCCGCGCCGTCGTGCCCGTCGGAGGTGAGCACATGGGCTGCGACGGCGGCGACGTCACGGGCGTCGACGTGGCTGACTGCGCCCTCCCCCGCCGGCAGGTAGAACGCACCCTGCTCCTGCACACTGCCGGCCCAGAGCAGGAAGTTCTGCATGAAGGAGGTCGGCGCCAGCACGGTGTGCGGCTGCCCGTACTCGACCAGCGCGTCGACGACGGTGCGGTGCTGCTCCAGCAGCCGGGCACCGGCCACCTCACCGTCGACGCCGGCCGCCGCGAGCTTGACGACGTGGACGTCGCCGGGTCCGGCGCGCACCGCGGTGAGGACGGCGAGCTCCTGGGCGGCCATCTGCTCGCTCGGCGGGCTCAGCAGGAACAGCTTGGTCACCCCGCCGAGCGCCCGGTGCAGCGACTGCGGGTCGTCGTAGGAGCCGACGGCGATCTCGCAGTCGTAGCCGCGCAGCACATCGGCGCGCTCCTGGCTGTGGACAAGCGCCCGGACGGGCGCGTTGTGGCGGCTGAGTTGGTCGACGAGCTGGCCGCCGACGGTGCCGGTGGCGCCGGTCACGAGGATCACGCGATGGTCCCTTCTGCGGTGGACTGCCGCAGCAGACCGGTCGTGTAGGCGTCCTGCAGGGCCTGCCAGGACGCTTCGATGACGTTCTCGTGCACCCCGACGGTGCTCCACTCGGTGCTGCCGTCGGAGGTCTCGACGAGCACCCGGGTGACCGCCTCGGTGCCGTGCGCACCGCTGACGATGCGCACCTTGTAGTCCACGAGATCGAGCGCGGCGAGCCCGGGGTGGAGCTCGACCAGCGCGGTGCGCAGCGCCCGGTCGAGGGCGTTGACGGGCCCGTTGCCCTCGCCGGTGGCGACGATCCGCTCCCCCTTGGCGTGCAGCTTGACGGTCGCCTCGGAGACCACCCGGCCGTCCCGGTGCTCCACGATCACCCGCCAGGACTCCAGGTCGAAGTAGTGCGGGCGCTGCCCCATCTCCTCGCGCAGCAGCAGCTCGAAGCTGGCCTCGGCGGCCTCGAAGCTGAACCCGATGGACTCCAGCTGCTTGACCCGCTCGATCACCCGTAGCACCGTGTCGCGGTCTGGTTCGAGGCCCAGCGCCTTGCCCTTGAGCTCGATCGTCGCCCGGCCGGCCAACTCCGAGACGAGCAGCCGCATGTCGTTGCCGACGGTGGCGGGCTCGGCGTGCTGGTAGAGGTCCGGGTCGGCCTTGATGGCGCTCACGTGCAACCCGGCCTTGTGGGCGAAGGCGCTCGCACCGACCCACGGCTGGTGCGGATCGGGCGCGATGTTGGCGACTTCGGCGACGGCGTGCGCGACCCGCCCGAGCTCAGCCAGCCTTCCCGCTGGCAACACGGTCCGGCCGGCCTTGGTCTCCAGGGCCGCCACGACGCTGAACAGGTCGGCGTTGCCGCACCGCTCGCCGTAACCGTTCGCGGTGCCCTGGACATGGGTGGCCCCCGCATCGATCGCCGCGAGCGAGTTGGCGACGGCGCAGGCGATGTCGTTGTGTGCATGGATGCCGAGCCGCACCCCGGTCTCGCGCACCTGGGAAACGACCTCGGCCAGCCGGTTGGGGAGCATCCCGCCATTGGTGTCGCACAGCACGGCCACGTCGGCGCCCGCTTGCGCGGCGACGAGCAGCACTTCTACGGCGTATGCCGGGTCTGCGAGGTAGCCGTCGAAGAAGTGCTCGGCGTCAAGGAACACCCGCTGACCCTCGGCGACGAGGTGCGCCACCGAGTCGCGGACCATGGCGAGGTTCTCCTCGCGGGTCGTCCGCAGGGCGCGTTCGACGTGCCGCACATCGCCCTTGGCGACAAGCGTCACGACGGGGGCCCCGGAGTCGCGCAGGTGCGCGAGGTCGTCCGCCGCGACGCCTCCCGGCCGCCTGGTGGACCCGAAGGCGGCCAGCTGGGCCGTCCGCAGCGACAACTCGGTCCGGGCGCGCCGGAAGAACTCGGCGTCCTTGGGGTTGGCCCCCGGCCAGCCCCCCTCGATGAATCCGACCCCAAGATCGTCGAGATGCCGTGCGATCGCCAGCTTGTCGTTGACCGACAGCGACATCCCCTCGCGCTGCGCACCGTCGCGCAAGGTCGTGTCGTAGACGTGGAAGGTGTCGGGCGGGCGAGCGGAGGTTTCGCTGCTCACCGGACGCGGTGCATCCAGCCGTGGGTATCCGCGGTGCGGCCGTACTGGACGTCGAGCAGAGCCGACCGAAGTGCCATCGTGACGGGACCGGGCTCGCCGTCTCCCGCAACCCCCTCGCCGCCCGGCCAGCGCAGGGTGCCGATAGGCGTGATGACAGCGGCTGTACCGCATGCGAAGACCTCGACCACGCGCCCGTCGAGCGCACCCTTGCGCCATTCGTCGACGTCGACCCGGCGCTCCTGGACGGCGTGGCCCAGCTCGCGAGCAAGGGTCATGACCGAGTCGCGGGTGACGCCCTCCAGGATCGTGCCGAGCTCGGGCGTGACCAACGTGCCGTCGTCGAGAACGAGGAACAAGTTCATCCCACCGAGTTCCTCGACCCACCGGTGCTCGATCGCGTCGAGGTAGACAACCTGGTCGCAGTCGTGCGCGATGGCTTCTTGCTGCGCGACGAGCCCGGCGGCGTAGTTGCCGCCGCACTTGGCGGCCCCGGTGCCACCCGGCGCGGCCCGGATGTACTCCTGGGACAGCCACAGCGAGACCGGACGCAGCGGTCCGGTGAAGTAGTTGCCGGCCGGTGAGGCGATGACCTGGAAGCGGGCGGTGTCGCTCGGGCGCACCCCCAGCCCCACCTCGGTGGCGTAGATGAACGGCCGCAGGTAGAGCGTCGCACCGTCGCCGTCGGGGACCCAGGCGGCATCGGTGCGCACGAGTAGGTCGCAGGCCTGCACGAACGCGTCTTCGGGGAACGACGGCAGGGCCAGCCGGGCGCTCGAGCGAGTAAGTCGAGCAGCGTTGCGCTCGGGTCGGAATAACGCGATCCCGCCATCGGGCTGCCGGAAGGCCTTCAGCCCCTC
>JAYUMN010000487.1:0-2268 GCA_043762595.1 Frankiales bacterium | reverse complement strand
GACGGCTGGCTCGTCGACACCGGCGACGCGGGAGCGACCGTGCCCGGGGTCGAGGTGCGGGCCGTGCCGTTGCTCATGCACGACCTCGAGGCAACCGCGGCGATGGCCAGGGCAGCGCTGGACCTCGCCGGTGCCTGACGGCTACGTCGTCCTGCCGGTGCGCGGCCTGCCCGACGTACGCCCCGGTGACAATCTCGCCGAGCTGCTGGTCGAGCAGATCGTCCTGCAGGACGGCGATGTCGTCGTGGTCACCAGCAAGGTCGTGAGCAAATCCGAGGGACGCCTGCTCCCCGCTGGTGACGACCGAGAGGCCGCCCGCCTGCAGGCGGTGGACGCCGAAACTGCCCGGGTCGTCGCCCGACGCGGCACGACGACCATCGCCCAGACCCGGCACGGGTTCGTACTGGCCGCCGCCGGGGTCGATGCAAGCAACGTGCAGCCAGACGAGATCGCCTTGCTGCCGGTTGATCCCGATGCCAGCGCCCGGCAGCTGCGAGACGCTCTCGGGCGGCTGACCGGCTGCTCGGTCGCCGTCGTGGTGAGCGACACGATGGGCCGGGCCTGGCGGGTCGGGCAGGTCGACCAGGCCATCGGCAGCGCCGGCCTAGCCCCGATCCGAGATGCCCGCGGCACCGCCGACACCTACGGGCAGGTCCTGGAGGTCACCGAGATCGCGGTCGCCGACGAGCTGGCGAGCGCCGCGGAGCTGGTCAAGGGCAAAACCGACGGGGTCGCAGCCGCCGTCGTCCGCGGGCTGGCCCTGCCCGACGACGGTCGCGGGGCGGCGGCACTGGTGCGACCCGCCGGACAGGACTGGTTTCGGTTGGGCACCGCCGAGGCGCAACAGCAGACCGTCGCACTGCGCCGCACCGTGCGCGTCTTCACCGGGCAGCCGGTCGACCGGGCGACCGTGCTGCGCGCCGTCTCGGCAGCCGTTACTGCGCCGGCGCCGCACCACACCGCACCGTGGCGGTTCGTCCTGCTCGAACAGCGCCGGACCGAGCTGCTCGACGCGATGGCCGCCCAGTGGGCGAGCGACCTGCGGGCCGACGGGTTCTCAGACGAGAGCATCGACCGACGTCTTCGCCGAGGTGATGTGCTGCGCCACGCGTCCTACGTCGTCGTGCCCTGCCTGATCCGGGTGGCTGCGCACGACTACCCCGACGCCCGTCGAAGCGCCGCCGAGGAGCGGTTGTTCGTGGTGGCCGGGGGCGCGGCGGTGGAGAACCTGCTGGTGCAGCTGGCCGCCGAGGGCCTCGGCAGCGCCTGGGTCAGTAGCACGATGTTCTGTCCCGAGGTCGTCCGCGAGGTGCTCGACCTGGACCCGACCTGGGAGCCGCTGGGCGCCGTTGCGGTGGGCCATCCGGCCGGGCCGCAACCGGACCGGCCGGCCCGGGACCCGGCCGACTTCGTGCTCCTGCGCTAGTCGCCCACCCAGGCGATCATCAGGACATCGCTGTGGGACACGCCCGGCGAGTCGCGCAGCAATGTTCTGTTGATCACTGAAAAAGAGGGGGCGGGTACGACCCACCACGGCTCAGTGTCGGCGGTGGTCCTGCACGGTGAGCTTCGGACCGAAGCGGGGCTTGGCGAACCCGCTCACCTCGAGCAACCGCACCACCCGGTAGCGGTGCGGGCGCCATGGCTCGAGCAGCGCCACCATCGCGTCGTCATCGACCGGTCGGCCGAGCAGAGCCCAGCCGATGAACTGCGAGAGGTGGTAGTCGCCGACGCTCAGCGCATCGGTGTCACCGAGGGCCCGTTGGGCGATCTCGGCGGCAGTCCACGCCCCGATGCCGGGGACTGCTTGGAGCCGGGCTGCTGCGTCGGTCGGGGCCAGGTCTGCCGCCTGCTCCAGGCGTGCGGCGATCCGGGCGGCCAGGCACACCGTGCGGCTGCGCTGGGGGTCCACGCCGGCGCGGTGCCACTCCCACGACGGAATGTGCCGCCAGGTCTCCGGCGCCGGCGGGATCCGCATACCGGTCGGGGCCGGGCCGGGGGCCGGCTCGCCGTACCGGCGGACGAGCAGGGCGAACGACGCGCGGGCCTGTTTGCCGGTGACCTTCTGCTCCAGCACCGCGGGCACGAGCGCCTCGAAGACCCGACCGGTGCGCGGGATCCGCAGCCCGGGGTGGCGGGCATGGCTCGCGGCAAGCAGCGGGTGCGCCGGGTCGAAGCCTTCACCCAGATCGCGGCCGCCAAGCAGATCGGCGAGCCCGGCGACCACCCGCTCTGAACCAGGACCCCATGCTGTGCAGGTGATCTCAT
>JAYUMN010000486.1:0-2321 GCA_043762595.1 Frankiales bacterium | reverse complement strand
ACCTCGACCTCGTCGCGGTGGGCGAACCCGCGCAGCGCACGCTCGAACCGGCGCTTACCGACGTAGCACCACGGGCAGACGATGTCGGACCAGATCTCGACCTTCATGCCCGTGACAACGCCTGCACCGGCGGGCCTTCTTCCTGCGTCAGATCGGCAGGTGTACGCCGAGCAGGTGCTCGGTCAACTCCCAGAGCCGGGTGGCGGTGGCCGGGTCGCTGCCGGTCCGGTAGACCTCGAGCAGCTCAGGTCGGCCGCGGTACTGGTGATACGACCGCGGGCCGACGAACGCTCCGCTGGGCGTGGTCGGGTCCAGCGCCCGCAGCGTCGGCGCAGCGCCCGCTGCCGCTGACTGGAGCACGACCGGCCCGATCAGCTTGGCCGCCGGGACAAGCCAGCCTTTGCCGTCGTCGCGAAGCTGCCGGACGAACAGGTTGGTCCAGCTGACGCCGGGGTGCGCCGCGACGCTACCGACCCGGTCGCCGACCCGGCGGTGCAGCTCCTGTGCGAACAGCAGGTTGGCCTGCTTGGTGTTGGCGTAAACCGCCTGGCTCTGATACCCGGGTGGGCTGACCAGGTCGTCCTCGGTCATCGTCGGGCCGAGGGTGCCGCCCCGCGCGGCGATGCTCGAGATCGTGACGACCCGGCCGCCGGCCCGCTCGAGGGACCGAAACAGCCCCGCGACCAGGGCCGCATGACCGAGGTGGTTGGTGCCCATCTGTCGCTCGTGGCCCTGCGCTGTGCCGAGCATCGCGCCGCCCATGATCCCGGCGTTGCAGACGAGCGCATCGAGCCGGGGGTGCTCTTCGGTTGTGCGCCCGGCGAACGCCGCGACGTCAGCGAGGTCGCTGAGGTCGAGGGCGGCGGTGCTGGCCCGCCCCGGCCCGCTGCTGATCGACGCCCGGGCCTGCTCGGCCCGGCCGGCGTCGCGACACGCCAGGACAACGTGCGCGCCCTGTCGAACCAGGCCTCTGGCGGCCGCCAGGCCGATCCCTGAGTTGCCGCCGGTCAGCACGACCGTGCGGTTCGACCAGTCGCCAAGGGCGGCGGTCGACCAGCTCACTTGAAGGCCGGGGGTCCCGGGACGGTGGCGTTCGGGGTGTTGCTGTTGCTCGGCGACAGCCCGCCGTTGGCGAGATCGACAGTGACGTAGGTGATGGCCGCGAAGACGGCCACGATGAAGAGCACCAGCAGGGTGCTGCCCGAGTTGCGGAGCATGTTCATGTCGCCACGCTAGTGCCTGCCGCGAGCCGAGGTGGGGGGGTCACGCGTCGACGGCGAGCACGAGCGGGAACACCGGCCCGCTGCCGGCCGCACGCAGCAGCCGGGCGGCTTCGGTGAGCGTCCAGCCGGTGTCGAGGAGGTCATCCACGAGCAGCAGCGGCGAGCCGGAAAGGGCCAGCCCCGGCGGCACGGCGAACGCCCCGGCGACCGCCCGCAGCCGCTGCGCGCTGTTGCTCCGGCTGCCGCCGGTCGGCCGCAGCGCGTCGAGGGTGCCGAGCAGCGGGAGCCGGCCGACCTCGGCGAGCCGGGTGGCCAGCGATGTCACGAGCTGGGGGTGCCCGGCCGACGGCATCGCGACGATCCCGGCAGGCCGCTCGGCCCAGCCCCAACCGGCGAGCACCGTCACGATGGCCCGCAGCACGTCGTCGGGCACCGCCCCGTCCGGCCCGCCGAGCAGCCCCCGGAGCCGGGTCCCCCAGCCGATGTCGGACAGCCGGCCGAGGGCGCGCCCGCTTTCGGCCTGCCGGTCGGCCGGGATGCGGCCCGACAGCGCGACCCCGGCGGCGGCCATCCCGGCCGGCCACAGCTTGCGCGGCTCCACCTCGACCCCCGGCCGGCCGAGCTGGGCCTGCGCGGCGGCGAGGGCGTCCGGGGACACGGCCAGCTCGACTGCCCGGCCGGTGCAGCGGTCGCACCGCCCGCAGGGACCGGCCGCCGGGTCGTCGAGTTGGCGACGCAGGAACGCCATCCGGCAGCCCTCGGTCGCTGCGTAGTCCCGCATCGCCTGCTGCTCGGCGGCCCGGTCGTCGGCGACCCGCGCATAGCGCTCGGCGTCGTACGCCCACGGCTGACCGGTCGCCGTCCACCCGCCCTGGACCCGGCGGACCGCCCCGTCGACATCGAGCACCTTGAGCATCGTCTCGAGCCGGGTCCGTCGCAGGTCGACCAGCGGCTCGAGCGCGGCGGTAGACAGTGTCCGGTCGGTGAGCGCGTCGAGGGTTTTGCGGACCTGCTCCTCGGATGGGAAGCCCAGCGAGGCGAAGTAGCGCCAGATTGCCTCGTCCTCGGCGCCTGGCAACAGCAGCACCTCGGCCCGCT
>JAYUMN010000485.1:0-6440 GCA_043762595.1 Frankiales bacterium | reverse complement strand
TTCGTCGTGGCCCTCCCGCGTACGCCGAACAGCGGGTTCCACCGCTGGCAGGACGCCCTCGTCGGGGGTGCGGCGGCGCTGCTGGTCGCTGCGGCGCTGCCGTCGGGCCCCTGGCGCGAGGCCCGCCGGCTGCGGGCCGCCTATGTGACGGAGCTGGCGTCGGTGCTGCGCGAGGCGGCCGGCGCGCTGCGCAGCGACTCCGCCCCGAGGGTTGCCGACGCCCTCAATCGGGCCCGGCAACTCGACGCGCTGCTCGAACGCTGGCAGGAGTCGCTGGCAACCGGCTACGAGACCACCCGGTTGTCACCGCTGCTGTCGGCCCGGGGTGAGTTCTTCCCCGACGCCAACGCGCTGACCGTCGGGCTGAGCCGGGCGACCCGCAACCTGCGGGTGCTCCTGCGGCGCATTGTGGCGGCTATCCAGGACGGCCAGCAGCTGCCGGCGTGCTTGGCCGATCTGCTCGAGCAGACCGCGGCGGCCCTTGATCTCACCACCGACGGTGACGCGGCGGTGGAGTCGCTGCTGGCCCTGGCCGGGCAGCTCGATCCGGTGGCCCTGGACGCGATGTCGCTTTCGGCGCAGGTCGTCGTCGGGCAGCTCCGGGTCGCCACGGTCGATCTGCTCGAGGGCCTCGGCATCGCGCACGACCGGGCCCGCAACGCGCTCCCCGAGCTCGCATGAGGTGGGTGCTGCTGCTGCGCGCGGTCAACGTCGGCGGCCGCAACACCGTGCCGATGGTCGAGCTGCGGGCGTTGCTCGAGGGGCTTGGGCACACCGAGGTGCGGACGGTGCTCAACAGCGGCAACGCGGTGTTCACCAGCAGCCAGCGGTCGGCGAAGGGGCTCGCGGCGGCGGTCGAGACCGGCCTGCGGGACCGGCTTGGCGTGGACGTGCGGGCTTGTGTCCGGACTCCCGCGCAGCTGCAGGCGGCGCTCGACGGGCTGCTGGGCGATCTGCCGGCGTCGTCCTACGTCGTGGTGTGCGTGCTGTTCGACCAGCCCGACACGCTCGCGCCGGTGCTGGAGCACGTCTGGCCGGACGAGCAGGTGCGGGCCGGTGACGGTGTGCTCTACCTGTCCTACGCGGCCGGGATGCACAGCTCTAAGCTCACCGCCGGCTGGCTCGAGCGTCGGCTGGGTGTGGCCACGACGGCCCGCACCCCCGCCACCCTGCGCAAGCTGATCGACTGACCCGCACGGCTGTTCCGGTCACACGGTGAGGTCGACGACGACGGGGGCGTGGTCGGATGCCCCCTTTCCCTTGCGCGCCTCGCGATCGACCCAGGCGTCGACGACCTGGACCGACCGGGTCGCCAGTACGTAGTCGATGCGCATCCCGAGATTCTTGTGCATCATCCCGGCCCGGTAGTCCCAATAGGTGAAGGGCACGTCGCCCTTGCCGGGGCGGGCCTGTAGGTCGATGAGGCCCCAATCGAGCATGACCTGCATCGCCTGCCGTTCAGCCCGTGTCACGTGGGTGGAGTCGACGAAGGCGGCCGGGTCCCAGACGTCACGGTCGGTGAGCGCGACGTTGAAGTCGCCCATCACGACCAGCGGCTGGGCTGCGTCGAATCGGTCGAGCCGGTGGCGCAGCTCCTCGAACCAGGCGAGTTTGTAGGCGTAGTGCGGATCGTCCAGCGACCGGCCGTTCGGGACGTAGACGCTCGTGACGTGCAGGCCGCCGCACTGGGCGCTCACCAGTCGCGGCTCGGGGTGCCCCTCGTGGACGAGATCGACCTGCTCCAGGCCGACTCGGGACAGCACGGCCACCCCGTTCCAGCGGCCGTCGCCGGCATGAGCGGCTTCGTAGCCGAGCGCCGCCAGCTCGGCGTACGGGAATGCAGTGTCGGCGCACTTGGTCTCCTGCAGCGCGATGACGTCGGGGCTGGTGGCCTCGAGCCACGGCAGCAACCGCGGCAGCCGGGCGCCGATCGAGTTGACGTTCCAGGTCGCGATCCGCATAACGGCAGTGTCCTCGACCGCATCGTTGCCCTGTTTCCCGTCGCCCGCCGTCCCGCCAGGCGCCGCCAACGCAACCCGTCCCGTCTCGGCGAGAGAGCGACGTCGCGGCCGATTTGGGGGGTGCGGTCAGGTCAGCATCAGTGGGCGTGCTCAAAGTCGATAGAGCTGTAGGCGCTGAGCTTGGACAGCCTGTGTTCGCTGATGACCCGGCGGATCGTGCCGCTCTTGCTGCGCATGACCAGCGACTCGGTCGTCGCACCACCGCCGCGATACCGCACGCCGCGCACCAGTTCACCGTCGGTGATGCCGGTCGCGACGAAAAAGACGTTGTCGCTGCGCACGAGGTCATCGGTCGACAAGATCGCATCGAGGTCGAGCCCGGCGGCCGCGGCGTTGACGAACTCGCTCCGCTTCTGCGGCCACAGCCGGCCCTGGATGACGCCACCCAGGCACTTCACTGCGCAAGCGGTGATGATGCCCTCAGGCGTGCCGCCGATGCCGAGCAGCAGGTCGACCCCGGTGCCCTGGCTGGCCGCCATGACCGCGCCGGCCACGTCCCCGTCGGAGATGAACTTGATCCGCGCGCCGGCCTCGCGCACCTCGCGGACCAGGTCCTCGTGGCGCGGCCGGTCCAGGATGCACACGGTGACGTCCTCGACGGCGCCGCCCTTGGCCTTGGCCACCGCCTGGATGTTGTGCTTCGCCGGCGCGGTGATGTCGACGACGTCAGCGGCCTCCGGTCCGGTGACGAGCTTCTCCATGTAGAACACCGCCGACGGGTCGTACATCGTGTGGCGTTCGGCCACCGCCATCACAGCGATCGCGTTGGGCATGCCCTTGGCCATCAGGGTCGTCCCGTCGATCGGGTCGACCGCGACATCAGCTTCGGGGCCCAGCCCGTCGCCGACCTCCTCGCCGTTGAACAGCATTGGCGCCTTGTCCTTCTCGCCCTCGCCGATGACCACGACGCCCTTCATCGACACGGTGCCGATCAGCTGGCGCATCGCGTCGACCGCGGCGCCGTCCCCGCCCATTTTGTCCCCGCGGCCCACCCACCGGCCAGCGGCCATCGCGGCCGCCTCGGTCACCCGCACGAGCTCGAGGGAGATGTTGCGATCGGGCGCCTCGCGTGAAACGGACAGGGCCGCGGGGACGTCAGGGCTACTCATGCGAGGAGCCTAGCCAGCTTCACAAGGCCACGACGCGCACCTCGGTCGCCTTGAGTGAGGCCCAGACGACGCCCCCGTCGGCCAGGGCGAGCGCGGCGGCGGAGGCGACAGTGACTTCGGCGGTCACCGGCGGTGTGCTCGCCACCACGACGCGGACCCGCCCACCCAGGGCCCGCAGCTCGCTGACGGGCCCGGACAACACGGTCCTGGCGCTGCCCTGCGGCAGTGCCCGGTGCAGCACCACCGCCGACGGCTGGGCCAGCGCGAGGGCCGGCACGCCGGCCGGCAGCGTTTCGGCCGAGGTGATGTGGCCGCCTCCATCGACAGCCAGGCCGTCGGTCGTCGCCGTCCCGCGCCAGGCGTTCTGGCCGAGCAGGGCCGCCGCCCAGGCGCTGCGCGGCGCGGCGGCGACCTCGGCCGCGGCTGCGTCCTGCACTACGGCGCCGTCCTCCAGCACCACGATGCGGTCCGCCAGCGCGACTGCGTCGACCGCGTCGTGGGTGACCAGGATGGTCGGTGCCGGCCCCCCGGCCAGCGTCGCCCGCAGCATCCGGCGCACGTCGTCCCGGGTGCTTGCGTCAAGGGCAGCGAGCGGCTCGTCGAGCAGCACCAGCGACGGCTCCGGGGCAAGCGCCCGGGCCAACGCGACCCGAGCCGCCTGACCGCCGGACAGCTCGGAGGGCCTGCTGCCCCGCAGCTCCCCGACGCCGAGGCGGTCGAGCCAGGCCTGCGCCGCCGCACGGGCGGGGCCTCGGCGCAAACCAGTCGCCCGCAGGCCGTAGGCCGCGTTGTCGAGGGCGGACAGGTGGCCGAACAGCAGCCGGTCCTGCGGCACCCAGCCGATGCCGCGGCGGTGCGGCGGCAGGGTGTGTACGTCCACGCCGCGCAGCTCGAGGGTCCCGGTGGCCGGGACGAGCCCAGCGAAGGCGCGCAGCAGGGTGCTCTTGCCGGCGCCGTTCGGCCCGACCAGGGCCACCACCTCGCCCGGTGCTGCGGTGATCGTCGCGTGCACCGAGAAGGCGCCGACCCGGGCCACGAGATCGGCTCTCACCGCAGCCTGACCCGTAGGCCGGCGACCAGCGCGACGCTGACGACCAGCAGCAGCGCCGACAGCGCGTACGCCGCCGGCGGGTCGTCCTCCAGCAGCTGGTAGACCGCGAGCGGCACGGTCTGGGTGCGGCCGGGCAGGCTGCCGGCGAAGGTGATCGTCGCGCCGAACTCGCCCAGGGCCCGGGCCCCGGCGAGGGCGGCGCCCGCCGCGACCGACGGCGCCACAGCGGGGAGCGTCACCGTCCGGAAGGTGCGAAGCGGCCGGGCCCCGAGCGTCGCGGCGACGTCCTCGTTCCCCCGAGCCAAGCCGGCCAGCGCCCCCTCGACGGTGAGGACCAGGAACGGTAGGGCGACGAACGTCTCGGCCAGCACCACGCCGTACGGCGTGAACGCAGGCACGGCGCCGGCCTCGACGAGCAGCCGGCCGAGCACCCCACGCCGTCCGAACGCCAGCAGCAGCGCGACCCCACCGACGACCGGCGGCAGGACGAGCGGCACGGTGATCAGAGCGCGCAGGAGCTGCCGACCAGGCAGCGCCGAGCGGGCGAGGACCCATGCCAGCGGCACCCCCAGCAGCAGCGCGAGCGCCACCGCGGCCAGCGAGCAGCGCAGCGACAGCAGCAGGGCCTGCCGGACCGCGACGGTGCCGAGCAGCTCCGGCAGCCGCGCCCACGGGGTCCGCCGAAGCAGCGCGCCGAGTGGCAGGACGACCAGGAGTGCGGCCAGCAGGGCAGGCGTTGCGAGCAGCAGCGGCGTCCGTCGCCTCACGCCGGGGGCAGGAACCCGGCTGCCGCGAGGATCGACTGGCCGGCGGGGGAGAGCACAAAGTCGATGAAGGCCTCAGCCGCATCGGGGGCCTTGCTGGCTTTGAGGATCGCCGCCGGGTAGCTGTTGGAGATCCCTCGCAACGGGGTGCCCGCGATGCTGCCGTTGGCGGCCTTGAGGTCGGTGACGTAGGCGATCCCGGCGTCGGCCTCGCCGAGCCGGACCTTGGTGACGACGCCTTTGACGTCCTGCTCGAGGGACACAGGCGCGAGCCTGACGCCGGCCGCGGCGAGGGCCTTGGCGGCCGCCCTGCCCACTGGCACCGTCGGGCCGGCCAGCACGACCTTGACCCCGGGCTTGGCCAGATCGGCCAGCGTCCTGAGGCGGCGGGGGTTGCCGGGGCCGGTGATCACCGCGAGGCGATTGCGGGCGAACACCCGCGGCTCGCCGTTGAGCTCAGCCGTGACGGTGCCGATCGAGGACGTGTCGGCGGTGGCCAGCACGTCGGCGGGGGCGCCCTGGGTGACCTGCGCCACCAGGGTCTGCGAGCCGGCAAAGGAGAAGCTCACGTGCGCGCCGGGGTGGACGTTTTCGTAGGCAGCGCCCTCGGCCGTGAAGACCTTCGTCAACGAGGACGCCGCGAGGACGGTGAGCGACGCGACCGCGGGGTCCTTGCTGTTGGGCTGCGCGGTCTTGGGCTGCGCGGTCTTGGGCTGCGCGGTCGGCGAGCTGCCGCCTCCACAGGCAGTGGCCAGCAGCAGGGCGAGGCTGGCCAGAGCGGGACGGACCGGGTTCATGGGACCTCCACGACGACGTTGGTGGATTTGACCGACGCGGTGGCCGGCATGCCGGCGGCGAGACCGAGCGCATCGACCGACTCCGTCGTCATCAGCGAGACGAGCCGGTGCGGACCGGACTGCACCTCGACCTGGGACGCGACGTCGCCGCGCAGCACCCTGGTCACGATGCCGGGGAAGGCGTTGCGGGCCGACGTCGCGACCGGCCCGGTGGGGTCCCCGGCCAGCGCCACCGCGAACGCCGCCAGGTCGGCGCCCTCGATGACCCGTCGCCCGTCGGCGTCCTCGGTCGTGCGGAGCCGCCCGGCGTCAGCCCAGCGGCGCAGGGTGTCATCGCTGACACCGAGCAGTTGCGCCGCCGCGCTAAGACGATAGAGATGCATCCGCGGCACCATAGCCCCCTTGACTCCGCGTCTGCGGCGTCTTCATCCGACCCGTGGGTCGGCCGTCAGCCGTCGATAGGCTTGGCCTATGCCCCGTCGTGACTTTGACCCCGCCGAGCTGGGCCCGCAGATCTACCCGTTGCTCAACAGCGTCGTCGTTCCGCGCCCGATCGCCTGGGTGTCAACGACGTCGCCGACCGGCATTGACAATCTCGCCCCGCACTCGTTCTTCACGATCGCCGGGATCGATCCAGCCGTCGTGCAGTTCACCTCAGTCGGGGAGAAAGACAGTCTGCGCAACGCCCTGGCCACCGG
>JAYUMN010000484.1:0-3191 GCA_043762595.1 Frankiales bacterium | reverse complement strand
GCATCTCCCGGTCGCGTGCGCGAGCCGCCACCGGACGCCCGTGACATCGACCTGAACGAAAGGCCCCCAGACCGTGGCTGCCCCACAGAACTACCTCGCCGTCATCAAGGTGGTCGGCATAGGCGGTGGCGGCGTGAATGCCGTCAACCGGATGATCGAGGTGGGCCTGAAGGGCGTCGAGTTCATCGCCATCAACACCGACGCCCAGGCACTGCTGATGAGCGACGCCGACGTCAAGCTCGACGTCGGTCGTGAGCTGACCCGGGGCCTCGGTGCCGGCGCGGCCCCCGATGTCGGGCGGCAGGCGGCGGAGGACCATCGCGACGAGATCGAAGAGGTGCTCAAAGGCGCCGACATGGTCTTCGTCACCGCCGGCGAAGGCGGCGGCACCGGGACCGGCGGCGCGCCGGTCGTCGCCAGCGTGGCCCGCTCGCTTGGCGCCCTCACGATCGGGGTCGTAACCCGGCCATTCTCTTTCGAGGGCCGCCGTCGGGCCAGCCAGGCTGAGGAGGGGATCGACCAGCTCCGCGCCGAGGTGGACACCCTCATCGTGATCCCCAACGACCGGTTGCTGTCGATCAGCGACAAGCAGGTCAGTGTCCTGGATGCCTTCAAGAGCGCGGACCAGGTGCTGCTGTCCGGTGTGCAGGGGATCACCGACCTGATCACCACACCCGGCTTGATCAACCTGGACTTTGCCGACGTCAAGTCGATCATGAGCGGCGCCGGCTCGGCGCTGATGGGGATCGGCAATGCACGCGGCGACGACCGGGCCGCGGTCGCGGCCGAGATGGCCATTGCGAGTCCGCTGCTGGAGGCCAGCATGGATGGGGCGCACGGTGTGCTGCTCAACATCTCCGGGGGCAGCGACCTCGGCCTGTTCGAGATCAACGAGGCAGCGCAGCTCGTTGCCGACGCGGCCCACCCCGACGCCAACATCATCTTTGGTGCGGTGATCGATGACGCCCTAGGCGACGAGGTGCGGGTCACCGTCATCGCCGCCGGCTTCGACGCTGGGGCGCCGACACCGGTGCGCCGGCATGAGTCGGTCCGGCGGCCGCTCGCCCAGCCGGCCGAGGCCGCGCCGAGCAGGCAGCCGGAATCCCAGCCAGCGCCGCGCCCCCAGCCGTCACGTCCGGCGCCGGCGGTGCAGCCCCGCCGGACGGTCGTGTTCGAGGATGACCTCGACGTGCCCGACTTCCTGAAGTAGGCGGATGCTCGAGTTGCTCGATGCCGGGCTCCCGCCGCCCGCCCGGGGCGTGTTCAGCACGCGAACCGGCGGCTCCAGCGCCCCGCCGTACGACGGACTCGATCTGGCCCTGCATACCGACGATGACTGGGACCGGGTGCACGCCAACCGCGACCTGCTCGCCCGCGCGCTCGGGCTCGGCTACCGCGACCTGGTGTTCGGTCGGCAGGTGCACGGCACCGGCGTGCGGGTCGTCGAGCGGCCGAGCGCCCGGGCCCGTGACCGCGGCCTGCGCGACACCGACGGGCTCGTCACGCGCGCGCCAGGGATCGCCCTTGTGATGCTGGCGGCCGACTGCCTGCCGGTCCTGCTCGCCGACCCGGTCGCCGGTGTCGTCGCAGCCGCGCACGCCGGCCGGCAGGGGCTGGTCCACGGCATCCTGCCGGCGGTGCTGCAGGTGATGGCCGAGCTGGGCGCGGAGCCGGCCCGGACCACCGCGACGATCGGACCGGCCATCTGCGAGCGCTGCTACGAGCTGCCGCAAACCCTTGTTGACGAGCTGGCAGCTGTCTGCCCGGGCAGTGCCGCGCGGACCGTGCAGGGGACGCCGTCGGTCTCCCTCGTCGGCGCCGCCCGATTGGTCCTGGAAGGCGCCGGGGTCCGCGTCTTCGATGTCGGGTTGTGCACGTCGGAGCAGCCCGAGCGCTTCTACAGCTACCGACGCGACGGCGTCACCGGCCGGCACGCCGGTGTTGTCATGCTGCAGTGAGCGTGCGCCGGGTCGAGGAGCTCGCCGCAAACCTGGCCGCGGTACGCGAGCGGCTCGCCCGCACCGGCCGGGAGGTGACCCTGATCGCCGTCAGCAAGACCTGGCCGGCGACCGACGTGGCCATCCTGCGCGACCTCGGGGTGCACGACTTCGGTGAGAACCGGGACTCCGACGCCCGGCTCAAGGCCGCCGAGGTGCCCGACGTCCGATGGCATTTCGTCGGCTCGGTGCAGACCGGCAAGGCCGGCAGCGTCGCGTCCTACGCCGACGTGGTGCACTCGGTCGACCGGTCGCGGCTGATCAGCGCGCTCGGGGCCGGCGCGGTTCGGGCCGGCCGCACGCTCGACGCGCTGGTCCAGGTGAGCCTAGATGGCGATCCAGCCCGCGGCGGGGCGATCGTCGACGATGTCCCCGCTCTGGCCGATGTGGTGGCCGGCACCGCCGGGTTGCGGCTCGCGGGGGTGATGGCGGTTGCGCCGCTCGGCGCCGACCCGGCCGCGGCGTTTCGCCGGCTGGCCGACGTCGCGGCGGTCGTCCGGGCCGGCCATGTCGGCGCGACGCTGATCAGCGCCGGGATGAGCGGCGATCTGGAGGCGGCCATCGCGGCCGGGGCGACGCATGTGCGTGTCGGGACGGCGTTGTTCGGCCCTCGTGCACCGGTCCTCCGGTAGTCTGTAGCTCGCGGCCGCCCAGACCCGAGGAGCTCCCTATGCCCGGCGCCATGCGCAAGTTGGGCCTGTACCTCGGCCTGGTCGAAGACGACGAGCACGACCGGTACCGCGAGGACGACGGTTACGACGAACCGCCCCCCGTCCGCCGCACCGCACCCGAGGACCCGCGCACCGTCAGCCGCCGGTCCTTCGACGAGGCCGGCCGCACCCGGGGGGCGGTGGCACTCGACACCGCGCAGCGACCGGCCGCTGTCCCGGCGTACGAGGAGGGCTATCGGATCACCACGCTGCACCCGCGCACCTACAACGAGGCGCGCACGATCGGTGAGCACTTCCGGTCCGGCACGCCGGTCATCATGAACCTCACCGAGATGGACGACGTGGACGCCAAGCGGCTGGTCGACTTCGCGGCCGGCTTGATCTTCGGTCTGCACGGCAGCATCGAACGGGTCACCAACAAGGTGTTCCTGCTCTCGCCCGAGCACGTCGAGGTCACCGCCGAGGACAAGGCGCGGATCGCCGAGGGCGGGTTTTTCAACCAGTCCTAGATCCATAGCCACCC
>JAYUMN010000483.1:0-1508 GCA_043762595.1 Frankiales bacterium | reverse complement strand
TTCGCCGCGAAGATCATCAAATTATCGGCCAGTTTGTTGCCGGCCCAGCCGTTGATTGTGTTGAACAGGCTCGCGTTCACGTACACCTTTCGAAGCCTCGTCCCGTGCTGAGCACGGGGTCTTGGTCCAGCGCTGCACCTCATCCTGCTGCATGGAGGTGCCGGCCTCATGAGGGTCGCTTCGGCTCCGGACCTGCGGAAGTACAGCCGGAGCAGACGATACGCCGGCAGGGGCGGCGCAGTGGCTGGGCTGATCGTCCGGGACGTGCAGGAGTCCAGCACCCAGCGTTCGCGAGATCCTCCACCAGGAAAATCGTTGACCCCAACCGAGCCCGAGACGAATTCCACCGTCGAGCCATGCGAGCACGGGCCGGTACACGACTTCGTCCAGCAGGTCTGCCCGTTGAGGATGACCAGCGGGGCGGCTCAGGACCCGAACTACGCTGATTGCGGTGTCCCGATTCACCTGCACCGCGACCGGTAGGACCGCAGCCACTGCGCGGTGGGTGGTGCCAGCACTGGCACTCGCTTCTCTCGCCGCCGCTCTCGCCGCCGTTCTCGCTGCGGGCTGGTGGCCAGTCAGCCTGGACCACCGCGTCGCTGCCGCGCTGCCCGAAGAGCAGGCAAGCGGGCTCACGTCGGTGCTGCTGCAACTGGCGTCGGCCATCACGACGCTTACGGCCCCGCACGCGACGGTGCTCATCACGTTGGCAGCGGCGTCGTCGCTTGCGCGACACCAGCCCGGCTGCCCTGAGCAGTGTTAGGACGGCCTTGGCGGCCTTGGCGGCCTTGGCGGCCTTGGCGGCCCTGATGGTCTCGGTCCTGGCCGGGAAGGCTTTGCTGCACCGGCCAGGACCGCCCGGCAGCGACCTGCACCACCTGTTCGGCGACGACATACAAGGCCACCAGCAGCCACCACTGACCGCTCAGGAGGAGAAGCCTGAGCCGCCGCCAGGCCACCAACCCGAACGTGTGCCCGGCCGGGACGGCACTTCCCGGCCCGTTGCTACCTCGACTCCTTGCAGCCGTGCCCGATCAGCGCCTCGATGGCGTGCCGGGCTGCCTCGGTGCGCCGCCCGCGTAGGGCGGCGAACTGGCTATCTGCGGTGCTCGTCAGGTCGACGTCGACGTTCTGCTTGTCGACACGGACAGGAGTGCCTCCAGGCTTGCCCGGTCGAGCCTGCAAACCCAGCCGGCGGCGAGGTCTTCCACACCCTCAGTGGCATTCTTGCCAGTGAGAACCCGCGATGACGCAGCACCCGAAAGAGGTCAGCCAGCAGGTTTCGGTCGTCTCGACGGCGGCGCAGCTCGTCCACAACGCCCTTGGCCGCGGGCAACGACATCACGCCGACGCGGAAAGGCCTGGAGCCGGCAGCCTGCAGCGCGCGCGCCCCGATCCGGGCGCGCACCGTCGGCATGGACACGCCGAGTAGGTGAGCCGCCTCGCCGAGCTGGGCGCAGCGGCGCATGACATCTCGCTCGTCCACAGCGAGTCGCGGCAGCGCAAAA
>JAYUMN010000482.1:0-1570 GCA_043762595.1 Frankiales bacterium | reverse complement strand
GCGCCGGGGTCGATGCCGGCGGTCCGCAACCGGCGCTCCGCCACCTCCGCTCCGCCGGCCCAGCCCGCGAGGGCCGCCCGCAACGTCTTGCGTCGCTGTGCGAAGGCCGCATCGACCACCGCAAAGGTCGCCTGCCGCGATCCGGTGGGCGGTCGCCGGCGGGTGAACGCCACCAAGCCGCTGTCGACGTTCGGCGCCGGCCAGAACACGTTCCGGCCGATCGACCCGGCCCGCTTGACCTCGGCGTACCACGCCGCCTTGACGCTCGGTACGCCGTACGTCCGGCTGCCCGGTGGCGCAGCGAGCCGGTCGGCCACCTCGGCCTGCACCATGACGAGGCCGGTGCGCACACTCGGCAGGTGTTCGAGCAGCCGCAGCAGGACGGGCACCGCCACGTTGTAGGGAAGGTTCGCCACGAATGCCGTCGGCGACGGCCCGGGGACGCCGGTCAGCGTCAACGCGTCCTGCAGCACGACCTCGAGCCGGTCGGCGTACGCCGGGGTGCGGGCGAGCACGGTATTGCGCAGCTGTCCCGCCAGCAGCGGATCGATCTCGACGGCCACGACCCGGGCCGCTACCGCCAGCAGGCCGAGCGTCAGCGACCCAAGGCCGGGCCCAACCTCGACCACGATGTCGGCCGCCCCAACGCCGGCTGTGCGGACCAGCCGCCGGACAGTGTTGGGGTCGATGACGAAGTTCTGGCCGAGGCCCTTGGTCGGCCGCAGTCCGAGGCCGGTCGCGAGCGCCCGCACCTCCCTCGCCGAGAGCAGACTCAGAGGTACCTACCGCAGACCGGCCAGGGCGCCCGGCCCTCGCGCTGGTAGAGCAGCTGGGCCCGGAGCGTCTGCTCACCCGGGGAGGCGTCGATCGGGTCGCCGCTGCCACCAACGGACTGCCAGGTGCCGATGCTGAACTGGTAGAGCCCGCGGTAGCTGCCACCACCATCGACCGACCGCGGGTCACCACCGGACTCGCAGTTGGCGAGCGCGCCCCAATCGAGCCCCCCAGAGTTCGTGCTGCCGGCCGGGCTGGAGCGCTGGGCCGGCGCTGGCGCGCTCGGCGCGACCGCCACCGGTACGGGCCGGCTCATGGTGCCGACACCGAGGATCCGGGCCCGCGGCTCGACGACGCGACGCACCGATTCGACCCACCGGTCGGTGAGCTTGCCATTGGTGAACAGCAGGAGCGAGGTCGTCCGCAGCACACCAACGTGACCCGGCTCGGCCACCCGGCTCTGACCGACGAACAACGTCTCATCGGGGTGGCTCTCGGTCCGGACGGGGATCTGCGCGTCGGTGCTGACATGACGACCGATGACCTGCGTCACCGTAATGACCTGACCGTCGTGGACCGTACTGGTGATGGCTGCATCGATGCGGTCACCGGCGACGAGCCGGATGTTGACCCTTCGCAGCACGTCACCGACGGTCCGGTCAGTCGTGGTGGTCTCCCGCAGCGCGCCGGCGAACCACACCTGCACATGCTTGGGCAGCCGGACGTCCAACAAGAACCCGCGCAGCGGAATGGCCCGTGAGCGGTCGGCCGAGAGCACCGCGCCCTGCGCGCGGAC
>JAYUMN010000481.1:0-8062 GCA_043762595.1 Frankiales bacterium | reverse complement strand
AGGGCGCCCGGCCGGCCAGGTCGGGAGGCCGGCGCCCGGTCGAGGTCGCGCCCACACAGCGACCGCAACGGCAGAGAAGTGCCAGCCGTTTCCGGTTGGCCCACGCTCAGGGGCAGCAATGTCGGCTCCAAGAGAGCCGCTTCGCTGCTGCTGTGGTCGTTCCCTCGTCGAGGGTGAGCCGACCGCGGTACGCCGAGGCTCAGCCGCCGAAGGCTCGGTCGGCCCCGTCCGGGGGCGTCGGATCCTGCCGGGCTGCTAACCAGCCCTCCGGCAGTATGACCTGCTTGGGGCCCTGCAGATGACCGCGCGGCAGCTGCTCTGAGCCGGCGGGCAACTCGGCGCTCGGGTCGAGCTGGTCGAGCAGCCGGTCGAGCTCGGCCAGACCTGCCGACAGGGCGAGCTGCCGGCGCATCTCGCCACCGGCCGGGTAGCCGGTGAGATACCAGCCGGTGTGCTTGCGGAAGTCGCGCACGCCGTGCGCCTCATCGGCGAAGTGCTCGACGAGCAGCCGGGCATGCCGTTTCATGATCGTCGCGACCTCACCGAGGGTGGATGATCTTTGCGCAGGCCGGCCGGCGAACGCGTCGGCGAGATCGCGGAACAACCACGGCTTGCCCAGGCAGCCGCGGCCGACAACGACCCCGTCGCAGCCGGTCTCGGCCATCATGCGCAGCGCGTCCGGAGCCGCCCACACGTCACCGTTGCCCAGCACCGGGGTGCCTGGCAGCGACTGCTTGAGGGTGGCGATGGCCGCCCAGTCGGCCCGCCCGGAGTAGAGCTGTTCGGCGGTACGAGCGTGCAGGGCGACGGCGGAAGCGCCCGCATCGGCGGCCGCCCGGCCGGCCTCGAGGTAGGTCAACGTGGCGTCGTCGAGCCCCTTGCGCATCTTGACCGTCACTGGCACCGAACCGGCGGCGCGTACGGCGGCGGCCACGATCGAGGCGAACAGCACCGGGTGCGCGGGCAGCGCCGCCCCACCGCCGCGGCGGGTCACCTTCGGCGACGGGCAGCCGGTGTTGAGGTCGATGTGGTGCACGCCGAGGTCGACGACCCGCCGCACCGCCTCGCCGACGACATGCGGGTCAACGCCGTACAGCTGGACGCTGCGGACGGCCTCGTCGGCGGCGAAGGTGACCATCGCGCTGGTCTTGTCGTTGCCCTCGATGAGTGCCCGCGCCGACACCATCTCGCTGACGTAGAGCCCGGCGCCGAAGGACCGGCACAGCCGCCGGAAGGCCGCGTTGGTGACGCCGGCCATCGGGGCGAGCACGACCGGCGGGTCGACCGCGAGCGGCCCGATCTTCAGCACCACAGGTCCACCAGGCGTACGCCGAGCCGGTCGAGCAGGGTCCGCAGGAGTGGGAGCGACAAGCCGATGACGTTGCCCGGGTCGCCGTCGACCCCGTCGATGAACGCCCCCGACCGGCCGTCGAGGGTGAAGGCGCCAGCCACGTGCAGCGGCTCGCCGGTGCTCACGTAGGCCTTGATCTCGTCGTCGCTCGGCCGGCCGAACCGCACCGTCGTCGCCGCAACGTCGCCGGCCCGCGCACCGGTGGCGGTGTCGATCAGGCAGTGACCGGTCAGCAGGATCCCGGACCGGCCGCGCATGCGTTGCCAGCGGGCGACCGCCTGGTCGGCCGAAGGCGGCTTGCCGAGGGCTTGGCCGTCGAGTTCGAGGAGGGAGTCGCAGCCCAGCACCAGCGCGTCACCGAGCGTTGCGGCGACCGCGTCGGCTTTTGCCTCGGCCAGTGCCTGGACCAGCGCCCGCGGATCGACGGCGGTCATCGTCGACTCATCGACCCCGCTGACGACGACCGACGGATCCAGGCCGGCCCCCTGGAGCAGGCGCAGGCGGGCCAGTGACGCGGAGGCCAAGACTAGCTGGCGGGAAGGAGGCACGGGACGTCAGTGTCCCAGATGCGATCGGCTCAGCGGTACAGCATGTCCCGCAGCCAGGGCTCGTCCACGGCCGGGGACCGCAGGACGAGCTTCTCCGGCCGGCCCCCGTCGGAGGCCAACGCAAGCTCGTCGGCGGTCACCAGCAGCGGCCGGGCGAACCCGCGCTCCGGCGGCGCGGTTGCGGCGGCCGCGGCCGGCCCGAAGGCCGGGTCGATGAGGGACAGCCGGGTCCAGCCCCGGCGGCGCATCGGTGCGATGACGGCGCCCATACCGCCGGCCGCCCGCGCGATGGCACTGCGCAGGCTCCGCGCCCCCAGCAAGGTGACCACGTCGCAGTCGCCGATCGGCTTGAGCAGCCCCTTGGCGTCGGTGGCCAGCCGCTCGGCGGCGACCCCACCCATCCGCTCCAGATAGTCCAGCGCATCGGGCCACAGCTGTTCGGCGGCGAGGTCGCCCGCGTCAAGCAGCGGCGTCGGCAGGAGCACGACGGTGTCCGGGTCGCCCGGGTCGAGGCCGACGGCGCCGAGGCCGAGGTCCAGAGCCCCACCGAGGACGCGGACCTGCACCCAGTCCAGGCCCGGATGCAGTGCGTGCTCCACGGGCAGGCCGACCGGGCGCAGTCGCGCGAGCAACGCCTCCCGGGGCAGGTCGGCGGCCCAGCGCCTGGCCAACAGCCATCGGGCCAGCCGATCGCGGCCCTCGGTGGTTTCCGGGTCGTGGCCGGCCAGAGCCCGGCGGCACTCACCCCACGGCACCCAGACCGCCGGCGGCCCGGTCAGGGTGACGCCGAGTGGCGCCGGGTCGATGTCGAGGTCGCGAAGCACCGATACCGCGAGGATGCCGCGGCGCAACTCGACGGGTGTCGGCACATGCACCTCGTAACGTTACCCGCGGTCGGCACGTCGAGACGGGGCCAGCCGGGTGACTGACCCCGGCCACCCGGGTGCTCCCTTAGCGTGACCCGGGTGCGGGTGCTGGTCGTTGAGGATGAAGTGCCGCTGGCCGACGCGGTTGCCCGCGGGCTGCGCCGCGAGGGCTGGGCCGTCGACGTTGCCTACGACGGCGAGCTCGGCCTCGAGAAGGCGATGATCACCCGCTACGACGTGGTCGTGCTCGACCGGGACCTGCCCGGCCGGTCCGGCGACGACATCTGCCGGCGGCTGGCCCGGGAGCAGTCGCTGACGCGGGTGTTGATGCTCACTGCCGCCGGTGGTCTCGCCGACCGGATCGCCGGGCTGGAGCTCGGAGCCGACGACTACCTCGGCAAGCCGTTCGCGTTCGCCGAGCTGGTCTCGCGGGTCCGCGCGCTCGGTCGCCGGGCCACCCCGCCGGCCGCCCCGGTGCTGCATGGCCCGGGAGGACTCGCGCTGGACCCGGCCCGGCGGACGGCCTCGCGGGACGGCGTCGAACTGGAGCTGACCCGCAAGGAGTTCGGGGTGCTCGAGACGCTGCTGCGCGCCGACGGGGCGGTCGTGTCGGCCGAACAGCTGCTGGAGCGGGTCTGGGACGAGTATGCCGACCCGAGTTCGACGATCGTGCGGGTCACCGTGATGACGTTGCGCAGGAAGCTCGGTGCGCCGCCCGTCGTGCACACCTCGATCGGCTCGGGTTACCGGGTGGGGTCGTGAGTCGTCCGCCGACGCCGAACCGGACGACGTTGCGCTGGCGACTCGCGCTCGTGTACGGCGCGGTGGCGATCGCGGTCGGGGTGCTGCTGTTGGTGCTGTCCTACGTCCTGGTCGGCCGGGCGCTCGACGCCGGCCGGCTGCCGGTGCCCAGGGAGGTCGGCTTCCTGCTCGACGACGGCCGGTTCGTGACGGTCGATGCGCTCCAGAACTCGCTCCGCGCGGACGCGCTCGGGACCCTGCTGCGCAAGGGGCTGGTCGCGCTGCTGCTACTCGGTGCGGTCGGTGTCAGCGTTGCCTACGTCCTGGCCGGGCAGGTCCTGCGGCCGCTCCAAGCGATCACCGCGACGGCCCGGCGGCTCTCGGCCGAGCGGCTCGACGAGCGGATCGACCTACCCGGGCCGGGCGACGAGCTCAAAGAGCTCGCCGACGTCTTCGATGCAATGCTCGACCGGCTCGAGACGTCCTTCGACGGTCAGCGGCGGTTCGTCGCCGATGCGAGCCATGAGCTGCGCACCCCGCTCGCCGTGATGCGCACCGAGGTGGAAGTCGCCCTGGCCGATCCGGATGCCTCGGTCACGCAGCTGCGGGCCGCGGCGGTCGTCGTCCGCGACGCGACCGAGCGCGCCGACCGGCTGGTCGACAGCCTGCTGCTGCTGGCCCGCAGCGACCGGGTGACGGCCGAGTCGCTGCCCAACCCCGAGCTGGTCCCGCTGGCCGAGGCCGCCCGCAGCGCGGTGGCCGCGGTGTCGGCCGAGATCGCCGGACGGCGCCTACAGATCGGGACGTCGTACGCGCCGGCGGTCGTCCGCGGCGATCGGCCGCTGTTGGAGCGGCTTGTCGGCAATCTCATCGAGAACGCCGTGCGGCACAACATCGACGGCGGCTGGGTGCGGGTCGACACCGGTGTCGTTGACGGCCGAGCCCGGCTGCAGGTCGCCAACTCCGGCCCGCTCGTGCCGGCCGGCGAGGTCGCCGAGCTGTGGTTGCCGTTCCGGCGGCACGGGACGGCGCGTACCGCGCGGCGCGGCGCTGGGCTGGGGCTGTCGATCGTTCGGGCGGTGGCGGCTGCACACGGCGGGACGGCGACCGCCAGCGCCCGACCGGATGGCGGCCTCGTGGTCACAGTGGAACTCCCCGCCGGCTGCTGAGTGGTCATGCAGGGTCATCTTGCGGCGAAGTGCCGATGGCGGCCCCCCCGCTGCGCGAGGGTGCCCACACCGAGACCGATGGGTGGCCGTGGTCCGAGGGGGGTTGCGGTCACCCATCGCACATCCCGGCCGGGGACCCGTGCTCGTGATGAGGGGGGAGCGCGGTGCCCGGAGCCGGCCGTCGGAGGCCGCCCAGCGACAGTGCGGGCGGCCTCCCACGCGCGGCGGTCAGCGACCGCCGACCGGGCGCACCAGCCTGATGTACGGCGGGATGCCGGTGCCGTCGTCGACGAACCCGAGCCCGGCCAGCAGGCGCAGGCTCGCCTCGTTGCCGACGAGCGCCTCGGCCGTGCTGCGGCGGACCCCCGGCTGGCGTTCGACCCAGCTGAGCAGCAGCGTCACGGCTTCCCGGCCGAGCCCGCGGCGTCGCGACGGCGCGGCCAGGCCATAGCCCAACTCGCAGTCACCGGCGGCGTCCGGCGGGCCGAACCAACCGGCGTCGCCGATCACCACGCCGGCCAGGACCACCAGCCAGCACCCCGGCTCGCCACCGTGCTCGGCGAGCGATCGCAGGGCGTCGGCCGAGTCGGCGTGCGGCCAGCCCGGCCCGGCGACCAGCGGGGCGAGGGCGGCATGGAGGTCGGTGTTGCCGACGACGGCACGGGCGACCTCGCGGCTGGCCGGGACGAGCACCACCCGGGGACCAGTCAGGACCGGCAGCGTCACGCTTCGGGGTGTGCCGGCGGGTCGACCGCGGCGGGTAGCTCGGGGAGTGCCGAAGCCACCGCGAGCGCACAGCGGCCGACCTGCCAGGCGCGGGCCCCGGCCCGGGACAGGGCCACCCCGACCGCCTCGTCGGTGGCCGGGTCGGGCGGGATCCACGCGACCCGGCGTATCGCCTCGGGGGGCAGCAAGTTCTCCGCGGGCATGTCGTGGGCCTCGGCGAGCAACGTCACTGCGGCGCGGACGCGGGCCAGCCGGCGGGCGGCGACGGGGTCGCGCTCGTTCCAGCGGTTGGCCGGGGGTGGCCCGTCGCCGGTCGGGACCGGCTGGGGGAGCCGGTCCTCGGGTAGCTCGGCGGCGGCGCGCAGACCGGCGAACCAGGTCTCGACGTGCCGCCGGGTCGCTCGGCCGCCGAAGACTGGCAGGGTCAGCAACTCGGCGGGCGTGGCCGGTGCGGCGTTCACCGCCGAGATGATCGCGGCGTCCGGCAGGATCCGGCCCGGCGCGATGTCGCGCCGCCTGGCCATCGCGTCCCGGAGCTCCCACAGGGCCCGGACCCCGGCGAGCTGACGCCGAGAACGCAACCGGTGGATCCCGCTCGTCCGGCGCCACGGATCGACCCGCGGACCGTTCGGCGGTGCCAACCGGACCGCCTCAAACTCCTCCCGCGCCCAGGTGAGCTTGCCTTGTCTGCTGAGCTCGCGCTCGAGCTCGTCGCGCAGTTCGAGCAGCACCTCGACATCGAGGGCGGCGTAGACGAGCCAGGCGGCCGGCAGCGGCCGGGTCGACCAGTCGGCCGCCGAGTGGCCCTTCTCCAGCCGAAGCCCGAGGACGGATTCGACCATCGCGCCGAGCCCGACCCGCTCGAACCCGGACAGGCGCCCGGCGAGTTCGGTGTCGAAGACCGCGGGCGGCACCAGGCCGACCTCGGCGAGGCAGGTCAGGTCCTGGCTGGCGGCGTGCAGCACCCACTCGTCGCCCTGCAGCACCTTGCTCAGCAGGGACAGGTCGGGGCAGGCGATCGGGTCGATCAGCGCACTGCCGGCCCCGCTGCGGCGCAACTGCACGAGATAGGCGCGCTGGCTGTAGCGGTAGCCCGAGGCCCGCTCGGCGTCGACGGCGACCGGTCCGGTGCCGGCGGCGAAGCGAGCGACGACCTCGGCCAGCGCCGTGGCCGACTCAACGACGGGCGGCACGCCGTCCCGCGGGGTGAGCAGCGCCGTTACTGCAGGCTGCTCGCCGGACACCTCTCCCGCAGGACCCGGCAGGGGCGACGTCACCGCTTGAGCGTACGGCCTCCCCCCGGGCTCGATCTTGACGATCTCGTCACCCGCTCCGGCGTGTCGCTGACAGCAGCGTCAAGTTCGGCGTGGGCAGCGGGTGTCGGGTCCGGGTCCGGGGCGGGTCAGCCACGGCTGTGCAGGGGACTAGCGGATGACGCCGGCGCGCATCGCAAGGGCGACCATCTCGGCGCGGTCGCCGGTGCCGAGCTTCCTGGCGATCCGGGCCAGGTGGCTTTTGACGGTCAGCGCCGACAGACCGAGTAGGTCACCGATCTGCTTGTTGCTCTGACCGTCGGAGACCAGCCGCAGGACCTCGATCTCCCGCCCGGACAGCTCACTCACGCCACTGTCGACCGGGCCGCCGCGCAGGCCCGCGGCGAGCAGTGAGGCAACGCTCGGATCGGCGTACACGCCGCCGTCGAGGACCCGGCGCACGCCGTCGGCGACGACGACGGGCGAGGCGCTTTTGAGCAAATAGCCCTGCGCGCCGGCGACGAAGGCCGCCCGGACGCTGTATGGATCGTCGGCGGCCGACAGCACCACCAGCCGCTGCCAGCCGGCCGACCGCAGGTCGGCGAGCAGGTCCAGGCCCGAGCCGTCAGGCAGGCCGAGGTCAAGGACGCAGAGCTCGCGCGGGCCGGAGAGGTTGGCGCGGGCCCGCGCCTCACCGATGGTGGCCGCCTCGACCACCTCGCGTGCCCCCATCATCTTCAGCCGGTTGACCATCGACTCGCGCACGAGCGGGTGGTCGTCGACGACCATCGCGGAGAAGCCCGGGTGCTCGGCGCTCCCGGCCTGGGCCGGGATCCTGTCGAGGGCGTTGTCCAGACCGGCTGCCACCGTGTCCTCCGCTTGCTGTGTGGATGCAGCGAGGCAGACGCCTCGCCGTCGGCAGATGCTTCGGCGGTTCGCCCGTTCCGCTGTAGCGCGAAGTGCCCGCCTGAACCCGCTACGCCATTTGGGCGACAGCACCGAGGCCGCCTTGAGTCGAACAGCCCAGGTGCCGAGAACGCCGGGACACGAAGAACCTTGGAGGAGCCGTGCCCTGCACCGCCATCGCCCGTCGCCGCGCAACCGGTGCCGGACTCGGGGTGCTGCTCGCCGGGGGACTGCTGACGAGCAGCCCGCTGACGACCAGCCCGACCCCCGTTCTGCAAGCCGTCGTGACGTACGCCGGGATAGCGGTCGACCTGCCGGGCGTGCATGTCGTCTCCCGGCTGCCTGGCCTCAAGCTGGCGGTTGTTCGCGGCGACCGGGCCGCCCTGACCAGGCTCGCGGGTGTGCCCGGCGTGACCGGGATCGCCCCGGACGACGCAGTGCAGCTCGCCGGTCGCGAGTCCTCCGCCGGGACCGGGGTGTTGGCCTCCACCGCTCTCGGTGG